>JAWOBH010000181.1:0-4098 GCA_046498125.1 Prochlorococcaceae cyanobacterium
GCGCCGTGCCGCCGCCAACACCGGCAGCAGGTCGGGGTTGCAGGCGGCGGCGTAGGTGCCGGCGGCCAGGGACCGCCCCGCCCCGGCTCCGCGCAGGTTGAGGCGCCACACGTCAAAGCCCGCCGGCTGCAGGCAAAGCCCCAGCCGCCGCAGGCCACCACCGCCGGCGCTGCCGCCCAGCCCATGCACCAGCACCACCAGGCCGCCGGGGCCTGTGCCCAGGGGCGGATCGCATAGCACAAGCAGCCGCTCGCCCTTCCCCACGGGCACCATCAGCGGCTCGCCCCTGTCGGGCCCCAGCCGCGGCGGCCGCAGGGTGTCGCGCAGGGTCTGGAGGTCGGGCCCGATCCAGGGCCAGCGCTGGCGGAAGGGCGAGCACGGCGGGGACATCAGGGCATCATGACGACAGGCGCGGGTCCAACAGACCCATCAGGCTCCACAACCTGGCGCTGAAGGTACTCACTGCCCCCCACCCCCCAGAGCCGGACTCAGTCGGTGGCGGGGGCGGTGGCGGGGGCGGGGGCACGGGCCCGCGAGGCCGGCACCAGGAACAGCTCCTTGATGGTGGCGGCGATCGGCACGGCCGTGATGATGCCCACGAAGTCGGCCAGGGTGGCGCCCACCATCACCGAGAACAGAATCACGATCGGGTTGAGGCCGGTGAGTTTGCCCAGCAGCCGCGGTGGCAGCACGTTCTCGATGATCTGATCCACCACGATCAGCACCGCGAACACCCGCAGACCCAGCCAGAAGCTCTTGAACAGGAAGATCAGACTGACGATCAGAACTCCCACGATGGCGCCGAAGGGGATGAAGCCCATCAGGCCGATGGCGACTCCCGCCAGCACCGGGAACGGCGCCCCCACCACCATCAGCGTGAGCGTGAGGGCAACGGCCAGCACCACCGCCAGCACCAGCTGATTGAAGATGAAGCTGTTGAAGTTGCGGCGCAGCACAGCCAGCACCTTCAGGCCGCTGTCATCAGGCAACCAGGACAACAGGCAGTTGCGCACCAGTTGGCCGCCGTAGATCAGAAAGAACACCGTGAGCACGTTGAGGAAGAAGATCCCCAGGACACTGCCCAGCGAACCGGAGATCGCCTCGGGAAGTCCCAGCAGCAGGCCTTCCAGCTGATCCTTGACATTGGCCACCACAGCGTCGATGAGATCGCTGGCGTCGAACGGAATCCCCACTGCGGCGGCCCTGGCGGTGAGCTGCTCGAGCCGGGTGCCGGTGGCGTCGACCCAGGCCGGCAGCGTCTCGCTGAGCTGGCCGAGCCGCACCAGCAGCAGCGGTGCCAGCAGCAGCACGGCCAGCACCATCAGCGCCAGGAAGGCCAGCACCACCAGGCCGATCGCCCAGCTGCGCCGCAGCCCCAGGCGCCGCTGCAGCACCCGCACCGGCAGGTTCAGGATCAGGGCGATCACGCCGGCCAGGATGAACACCGAGATCACCCCTTCAAAGGCCCGGAAGAGCGAGCTGAACACCCAGAGGTTGAGGGCGATCAGCGGAAAGCTCAGCCCCAGCACCAGGGGCCGCGGCAGGGGAAAGGACCGCGGCAGGGGAAGGGAGGGGGCCATCGGCTTGGGGAGGGGGAGTGCGGGGAAAACCACCGAGGCCATCCAACCACCGGCAACCCGCGGCCCATCGCCTCTGCAACCATGCCCCGATGCAGACCCTCCGGCACGCCGCTCCCCCCCTCCTGCTGCTGGGCCTTGCCTGGCTGGCGCCGGTGGCGGGCGCCCGGGAGACTGACCCCGCCCCGGAACCGTCGTCGCTGTCTCCAGGGCTTGAGGACCTGCGCCGCGTCAGCGACCCGGAAACCCGGGCCAGCCTGCTGCTGGACAGCATCGAGAACTGCACGCCGCCCGACTGCTCCGGCACCGCCGAGCCATTGCTGGACGAGGTGAAGTCGGCCCTGCAGCTGGTGGAGGATCCGGCTCGCCGGGCCGCCCTGCTGCTGCGGCTGGCCCGGCTGCTGCGTCATCTCGGCCGCGCCGGGGAGGCCGAGGCCGCCCTCGGGCAGGCGCTGCAGGATGCCCGCAAGGACCCGGATCCGGCGGCGGGGCTGATGCTGAGGCTGGCCCTGGCCCTCGAGCAGGCCGGCCGCTCAGAGGACGCCGCTGCTCTCTGGCGGGAGCATGGCCCCAGCCACGGCGCCGTCGAGGAGCCGAGCCCCGCATTCCCGTTCCGGGAGCGGCCGCTGGAGGGAACGGCGGGCCTGGCCGCCGCCGGCACGTTCTTCACCGACAGCACCGTGCTGGCGAGTGTCGATCTGGAGGTCTACAAGCAGTGGCCTCGCCACGATCTCCAGTTCGAGCTGCTGCTGGCGGCGGAGTACGACGACAGCCGCGATCCCAGGGCCGATGACCTGCGCCCCCAGATGCAGCAGCTGCTGGTGGCCAGGCGGCATCTCAATGCCGATACCAATCTCTTCCTCGATCAACTCACATCCCTGAACACCGATACCTTTGCCGCCGATAACAATGACGAGGACACCTCACTCTTGAGCGCCACTCTGACGGGAGTGGCCTTCAATCTCTGGAGGGGGAAGGATCCACGTTCCTTCCAGGAGCTCCAGCTGGGCGTGGGCGCCAGGTATCGCTACGACGAAATCAACTTCGAGCGGGTGAGGGATGAGGTCGATCCCGTGCTCGGCATCGTCTACCGATCCCGGCAGATGCCGATCTGGCTGGGAGTCTGGCACCAGACCCTGGCGGTGGTCTCTCCCCCCGGGGATCTCAGGGATGTCTCGCTGTGGTCGTCCACGCAACTCAGCATTCCCCTCAGCAAGCGCTGGAGCTGGAGGAATGAGTTCGTGCTGCGCTACGAACAGAGGCGACCAGGCCCCGATTACCCCCAGCTGCGCTTTCAGTTCTCCACCGGGGTCAACTACACATTCTGAGCCGGCCTCAGGCCGCCTTCACCCGCCCCACCCCCAGCTCGCGCAGTTCACTCGCCAGGCCGTTGAGCACCACCTTGGCGTCGCCGAACAGCATCGCCGTCTGCGGCAGTTCGAACAGGGCGTTTTTGATGCCGGCATAGCCGGCCCCCAGGCTGCGCTTGACCACGAACACCTGGCGCGCCTGGTCCACCTCCAGCACGGGCATGCCGTAGAGGGGGCTGCTGCTGTCGGTCTTGGCGTCGGGGTTCACCACATCGTTGGCCCCCAGCACGATCACCACATCGGTGCGGGGGAACTCGGGGTTGATGGTGTCCATCTCCACCAACTGCTCGTAGGGCACATCGGCCTCGGCCAGCAGCACGTTCATGTGGCCGGGCATCCGCCCGGCCACCGGATGGATGGCATAGCTCACCTCGGTGCCGTTGGCCTGCAGCAGCTTGGACAGCTCGCTGAGGGCGTGCTGGGCCTGGGCCACCGCCAGGCCGTAGCCGGGCACGAACACCACCCGCTCGGCGCACTCCAGAGCCAGGGCGCACTCCTCGGGGCTGCAGCTGGTGATGCTTGTGTAGCCGGCCTCATCGCCGCCGCCGCCCACCTTGCCGCCGCCACCCGCCGCGGCCCCGAGGGCCCCGCCGAACAGCACGTTCAGCAGCGAGCGGTTCATCGCCGTGCACATCACCTGGGTGAGGATCAGACCGGCGGCGCCCACCATGGCGCCGGCCACGATCAGCAGCTGGCTGCCCACCACGAAGCCGGCCGCCGCCGCCGCCACGCCCGAGTAGCTGTTGAGCAGCGAGATCACCACCGGCATGTCGGCGCCGCCGATGGGCAGGGTCACACCGACCCCAAGCAGTCCGGAGGTCACCAGCAACAGCCACAGCGATGCTCCGCCCGGATCGCCCAGCAGGGCCCCCACCCCCACCAGGGCCGCCACCGCCAGGGCGATGTTGACGCCGTGGCGCGCTCGGCTCTGGGTCCAGGCGGGGGTCTCGATCCAGCCCTGGAGCTTGGCCATCGCCACCAGCGAACCGGTGACGGTGATCGCGCCCACGAAGACCGAGATAGCAATCGAGAGCCGCTCCACCAGCACAGCGCCGGCCGCAGCCAGCGCAGGGTCGCTCGCCCCCGCGGCCGCGCCCCCGTAGAGAGCAACGCCCAGGCCCACCAGCAGCGAGGCCATGCCACCGCAGCCG
>JAWOBH010000190.1:0-2542 GCA_046498125.1 Prochlorococcaceae cyanobacterium
GATCCGCGTATGGTGCTGCGGGAGCGCACCAACCTGCGCCACCTGAGCCCGGCCGATCTCTACGGCCCGGACGACCCGCGACCGGATCTGGCCGTGGCCGATTTGTCGTTCATCTCCCTGGCCCTGGTGATGCCCGCCCTGCTGGCCCTGCTCAAGCCCCAGACTCCCAAGGCGGGCATCACCAGGGCCAGGGAGATGAACGACAAATCGGCCACGGCCAGATCCGGTCGCGGGTCGTCCGGGCCGTAGAGATCGGCCGGGCTCAGGTGGCGCAGGTTGGTGCGCTCCCGCAGCACTATACGCGGATCCATGCGCAGGCTCCAGGCGGTCTGGCCGTAGCCCACATCGATGCCATAGATGCGGGCGGCCCCGTGCTGGAGCAGGCAGTCGCTGAAGCCTCCGGTGGAGATGCCGCCATCGAGGCACACCCGCCCCCTCACCGGCAGTGCGAAGGCCTGCAGGGCGGCCTCCAGTTTCTCGCCGCCGCGGGAGACGAAACGCGCTGGCTGGCGCACGTCCAGCGGCAGGTCAGGGGCGACGTCGGTGCCGGGCTTGTCGAGCAGCCGATCACCACTGCGCACGCGGCCGGCCCGGATCAGCTGCTGGGCCTGCTGGCGGCTGGCGGCCAGCCCCCGGGCCACCAGCACCAGGTCGAGGCGTTGCTTGCGGGGACCGGGGGCCATGGCGCCGGGGGTCGGGCCGGAGGGGATCGTGTGATCAAACCACAATCAAAACAAAACAGATCGTCCGCAGGATCCGGGTTGTCCGGTAGTTCGCGGGAAGATGGCTCCAGCCCAGCCTTGCCGTCATGGCCTCGCGCCCTGCCCGCTCCTCGCCCCCTGTCAGCTCCTCGCCCGCTGTCAGCTCCTCGCCCGCCCGTCGCCAACAAACCCGCGGTGGTGGCGCCACGGTGCTCGATCTGCTGCAGCCCGGCAGCTTCGTGAAACTGCGGAACCAACCCAGGGATCTGCCGCCCTTCGAGCTGATTCGCTGCCGCGGTGGCCGCTGCTGGGTGCGCCAACAGGCCTGGGGGAGTGCGGTGCAGTGGGAGGTGTCCCACCGTCAGCTCACCACCGCAGCCTGACCTGCCTGCCGCCAGACCCTGCAGCCATACATTGGGTGGCTGTGATGGCGGGCGTGAGCGCCCCCAGCGGCCTTGATCGAGCGTTATACCCTGCCCGAAATGGGCAACCTCTGGAGCGAGCAGGCCAAGTTCCAGAGCTGGCTGGATGTGGAGATCGCCGCCACCGAGGCCAACGCCGAGCTGGGGCGGGTGCCGGCCGAGGCGGTGGCCACGATCAAGGAGAAGGCCGCGTTCAGCGTTGAGCGCATCCTCGAGATCGAGGCGGAGGTGCGCCACGACGTGATCGCTTTCCTCACCAACGTGAATGAACACGTGGGTGATGCGGGCCGTTACATCCACGTGGGCATGACCAGCTCGGACGTGCTCGACACCGGCCTGGGCCTGCAGCTGAAGGCCTCGGTGCAGGTGTTGCGCAACGAACTCGACCGACTGGCCGAGGCCATCCGCGAGCTGGCGCGCGAGCACAAGGCCACGGTGATGATCGGCCGCAGCCACGCCATCCACGGCGAGCCGATCAGCTTCGGCTTCAAGCTCGCCGGCTGGCTGGCGGAGGTGGAGCGCAACCGCGAGCGTCTCGAGCGCCTGGAGCGGGTGGTGAGCGTGGGCCAGATCAGTGGCGCCATGGGCACCTACGCCAACACCGATCCGCGGGTGGAGGAACTCGCCTGCGCCAGGCTCGGCCTGGTGCCCGACACCGCCAGCACCCAGGTGATCGCCCGCGATCGCCATGCCGAATACGTGCAGACCCTGGCCCTGGTGGGCGCCGCCCTGGAGCGCTTCTCCACCGAGATCCGCAACCTGCAGCGCACCGACGTGCTGGAGGTGGAGGAGAACTTCGCCAAGGGCCAGAAAGGCAGCTCGGCCATGCCCCACAAGCGCAATCCGATCCGCAGCGAGCGCATCAGCGGCCTGGCGCGGGTGCTGCGCAGCTATGTGGTGGCGGCCCTGGAAAACTGCGCCCTCTGGCATGAGCGCGACATCAGCCACAGTTCGGTGGAGCGGATGATGCTGCCCGACTGCTCGGTGACCCTCCACTTCATGCTGCGGGAGATGACCGACGTGGTGAAGGGGCTGGGCGTTTACCCGGACAACATGGCCCGCAACATGAACCTGTATGGCGGCGTGGTGTTCAGCCAGCGGGTGCTGCTGGCCCTGGTGGAGGCGGGCCTCAGCCGCGAGCAGGCCCAGCAGCTGATCCGGGCCGGCCGCGTGCGCAGTGGTGATCGGCTGCTCGACAAGCCCGGCACCGACGTCGCCCCTGACCTGCCGCTGCACGTGCGCCAGCAAGCGCGTTTCGTCTCCCGCGGCGGCGAGAAACTGGAGGCCGCCCTGCAGGCCTTCGCACTGCCGGTGAGGGGGCGGGTGTGCCTCGATGGCGGCATCTCCACCGGAGGCTTTAGCGACTGCCTGCTCCAGCACGGGGCCGCCCGCATCTATGGCATCGATGTGGGCTACGGC
>JAWOBH010000198.1:0-3613 GCA_046498125.1 Prochlorococcaceae cyanobacterium
GCGTTGGTGACGATGGCGGAGGCGTTGGAGGTGATGCGGTTGACGGAATCCATCCGCTTGTTGCTGTCGGCGACCATCGCCGCGAGGGCGTCGATCTGACCAGCGTTGATGAATTCGCCGCGGGCATCAGCCTGGGCAACGACCTTGGTGAAGGCGTCGAACATTGAGGAGCTCCTGTTAACGACGGGCAGTCGGGGAGGGTGGATGCGGGGGCAGGTTGGCTTGACCCAGGGACAGCTGGCAGGCAAACCCGCTGTACCAGGTATTCGTCAACTTGACCTGCCCATTGTTGGCGATAGGGGGCTGGTCCTTGAGATCTGGTTCACAAACGGTCATTCCCCTGGCCGGCATGGCTTGGGCCGGCATGGTTCCGGTGGCCAGGCGAGCGCACCCAGGCGAGCACAAAAAAGGGCCCCATCGGGGCCCTGAGGATTGCGCGGGACGCGACTCAGTTGTTCTCGGCCTTCGAGTGGGTTTTCTTGCGAGCCGGGGCCACCTTGGCGGAGGCCAGATCGCCCCCGTTCACGGCCACACCGGTGATCCTGCCGCCCATGCGCTGCACCATGCGCATGGTTTCGTTCATGCGGGTGTAGGGCACATTCATCACCATGTCCGCTGTGCGGGAATAGTCGTTGTTGGCCAGGCCAGTCACGGTGAACGTGACCTGACGACCGCTGCTGAAGCTGGTGCCGCGGCTACCTGCAGAAACCTTCATGGCTGGCGAAAGGGAGTGGATGGCAAGACGTGGATGGCAAGATAAGGTGATCCTGGCGGTTGGCCGTCAGTTCACCGGCGTGATGCTGGCGATCCGACCACCTTCGCGCAGGATCTGCTGCTGGGTCTGCAGCAGCTTGTTGAAGGGGATGAAGCGGACGCGGTTGCTGCGCTTGTGCAGCCTGTAGTTGTTGAAGCCGGTGATCTCCACCCGGAAGGTGCGGCCTTCCTCTCCGGAGCCCACCCCCTGGCGGGTGACGCCGTCAGTGGCGACCTTGCGGAACACAGCCCCTTTGGCGTTGGGGCTGACCACCGCCATGGGCTGCTCCGCGTGAACCGCCGGGTTCAGGCGGGACTGGTTCTTGAGCAGGTCTCCGCGCACCGAGGCACCCACCCCGCGGGTGAGTTGCAGCATGTAGGAGAACTGCAGCCCCTGCTGGCCGGGGTTGTAGTTGAATCCATGCAGGAAGGGCACCACTTCTTCGCCGAAGCGATCCTGATATTCGGCGCTGTCGATGTAGGAGTCGATCTCCGCGTCGTAGCCCTGCTCCTGCAGAATGGTGAAGTGCTCCAGCATCTCGGCCTTGTTCTGAGGGGCGCGGCCCAGCAGATGCTTGAAGTTGAGTTCGATGAACCTGTAGGGATTGCAGTTCTCGAAGAACTTCTGCTTGTAGAGCCCACTCTTGGCAACCTGGCGAACGAACTCCCGCACGCTGAGATAGCCACGCTTGAACAGCGATTCGGGGCCTTCAAGCCGCTCGCTCTTCATCACGTACTGATTGCCGAGCACCTGACGGTAGACAGCCCGCATCAGAGCCGCCTTGTCGGTTTCTGAGGCGTTTGTCCAGTTCTCCTTGGTGCGGTCGTTGGCGAAACGCTCGATGCCCAGATAGGCAGCGTTGGCGAGGGTCATGAACTTGCGGGGACAGGCGTATGGAGTGGAACCGCGGCCATCGGCCGCACATGGCTGGGCGCCCTCTGAGCGCGAGCCAGGGATGGCGCGAGCCAGGGAGCGGGAGCTTGGTGCGAAAGCTATGGACGTCGCAGCCCGATCCTATGGGCGTGCCTGAGGACCTTCACAGGCTTTCCGGAATCGTTACAAATCTGGGCCTAGGCCCCTCTGGCGTCGCGGTTGAAGCTCGATACCATCCCGCCAACAGGCGTTGCCCCGGACGCTCCTGCTTTGCTCCACCGCCGGTTCTGACCCGCGATGTCCCCCCAGCAGCCCACTCCCTCGCCTGTGGCGGTGCCCGATCAGCCCGCCCCCGACGCCGGCCAGCGGCTGGCCCAGCAGCTCCAGACCCTCTCGCAGGTCGTGGAGACGCTCACCTACCGCCTGCTGGAGCTGGAGGAGCGGCTGACGGTGCAGGATCAACGCCTGCAGGAGTTTTCCGAGGCGGGACGCCCGGAACTGGCCATCTCGGCCGCGGCCCATGGGCGCCTGGAGGACACCGAGGAGCGCCTGCAGCGCATCGAGTCGCTGCTCACCGGGACTGCACAGGTTCACGATATCGATGGTCCGTTTCCCGAGGAGCCTGAGCAACCCTTCCTCGATGAGCTGGAGGCCGTTGCCGAGCCAGCAGCGCGGCATGGGAGCGACTTCCGCGGTTTTCTCACGGCTTGAAGGCGGCATGCCAGGAGGCGGGAATCTCCTCGCTGTAATCGTGGGTGCGGCTGAATTCGAAGGGCCCGGCCAGGGATCCCCAAACCTGTTCATGGGTGGTGGGGTCGTGGCCCGTGTCGATGGTGCGCATGCCCTGGGCGTCCAGCTCCAGGCGGCTCACCAGATAGGTGGTGGTCCCCTTGCGTTCCACCAGGCAACGGCAGCCAGGTTCCACTTCGCCGATGAAGCCCTCGCCGTCCTCCCGAACCCGGTAGGAGCAACCTTCCAGGGGGCGTAGATCCTCGGCCTGGATTCGGCTGCGGCGTTCGGCGTCATCCACAGCACCCCAGAAGCGCTGCTCGTCGATCACCGCCTTGTTGTGGATCACCAGGGCGTCGCCCTGGCGTTCCGGTCGCAACACCCGGATCCGGTAGGGAGCGGCCGGGTTGATGGCGTAGCTCTGCTCCAGCAACAGCGATCCAGCCGACAGCTGGGGCAGCGGCCGCATCTTCACCAGGATGTGGGCGTAGAGGGGGGGATTCTCGAAGGCCTGTTGCTGGTTGCTGAAGCCGCCGCTCAGCAGCGTCACCAGCCGGCTCAGGGAGCTGTCCATCGGGCCAGGGGGGGCAAGGGGGGGTGGGGCGAGAGGTTCAGCCTGGCACTACAGCCCCAGCAGCCGCAGGCGGAAGGAGGCCACCTGGGCAGCCACCTCGGGCTGGCTGCGCTGGAATGGATGGTCGGTGAGGGCCTGGAGCACCAGGGCCAGCCTCCGGTCGCGCTCCAGGCCGTGGTCTGGGTGCTGCCGTTCGTGCAGCTGCCAGGCGGCATCGAAGGCCTGGGCAAAGCTGTCGGCGTTGTTGAACTGCCGATCAGGCTGGCTGGGCAGTTCGATCATGCGGGCACGCTGCTGCTCGCACAAGATCCTGCCATCGGCAGGTGATGGGGCGCGTTGGCCGGTTGAATGCCAGGACCCAGATTTGAACTGGGGACACGGCGATTTTCAGTCGCCTGCTCTACCAACTGAGCTATCCCGGCCCGTCGATCCAGGCTCGCCGAGGCGCCGACCTGACCGACGGCCGGGATAGCTCAGTTGGTAGAGCAGGCGACTGAAAATCGCCGTGTCCCCAGGTCAAATCTGGGTCCTGGCATTCAACCGGCCAACGCGCCCCATCCCCTGCCGATGGCAAGATCTTGTGCGACCAGCCGCGTGCCCGCATGATCGAACTGCCCAGCCAGCCTGATCGGCAGTTCAACAACGCCGACAGCTTTGCCCAGGCCTTCGATGCCGCCTGGCAG
>JAWOBH010000270.1:0-2959 GCA_046498125.1 Prochlorococcaceae cyanobacterium
CACCTGGTTGGCGCGCAGCACCAGGGCGGAGGCGCCCAGGTCGAGAAACACCTTCAGCACCGTCTCGCAGGCCAGGCGCGGCAGCAGTGAGCGCCAGCTGCCCAGCCCCTGGAGCAGGTCGCGCAGGGGCTGCTCGTCGAGGCTGCTGCCCAGCCGGAACGAACCCCGTTTCCAGTCGTCGCGCAGGGGCGGAATCGGCAGCAGCCGGTCGCGCAGGATCCGCTCCAGCTCCAGCAGGGTGCTCAGGCGCTCGGCCTGCTGGGGATGGCGCTGCTCCCAGGCCAGCCGGCGCGCCTGATCCAGACCGCGGATCTCGGCGTCGAGGTCGCGGATGGCGGCGAACAGGGCCAGGTTGGAATCCTGGGCGCAGTTGTGGGCCGGACCCACGAAGCTGCCGCCGCTGCCATCGCCGATGCGGTAGCGGGCACTCATCGCCGTGAGCTGGCGGGCGAAGGTGTCGAGCGGGCAGCGCTGGCGCTCTTCCCCGGACCCGCCCAGGGTGTAGGTGCCGGTGAAGGGGGGAAAGCGCACGAGGATGTCGGCCACGGGCCGGCTGCCCAGCCAGCCCCACTGGCGCTCGCCCAGGTAGCGCCAGCGGTCCTGGGCGCCGGCCACCACGCCATCGGGGTTGTGGGCATACACCTGGCGGTAGTCCACCGCCACCGAGAGCTCGCCGCCGGCCAGGGGTTCGCGCAGCACCCGGCCGAAACCGTAGGCGAAGTGGCCGGTGCAGACGCCGCCACGCAGGGCCTGCTCACGCTGTTCGCCGCCGATGCCGCCGAACACGTGCAGCACCAGCAGCCGGTCGCCCTCCTGCCACTCGGCCAGCAGGGCGTCACCGTCGGTGGCCCGGCGTGACACCAGCACCGAGCTGGCGCTGGCGGGGGTGGTGTCGGCCCAGGCCTGGTGGCGCACGTAGCGCCAGGCGGCGCGGGGATGGGCGATCAGCCGCTGGGGGGCCAGCCTGCGCAGCCGCCGCGGCAACAGCGCCTGCACCACAAAGGCTCCCTGCCCGTCGGGCACGCCGCTCACCAGCCAGCCCTCCTGGTTGAGGTCGTCATCCGCCAGGCCCGCGGCGGTGGCGGGGAGGATGCCCTCCTGGTTGGTCAGAGGCTCGGGCAGCCGCAGGCGCAGGGGCGGGCCCGTGAACTCGCTCCGGGCCGGATCGAAGGCCAGCGCCTCCCAGCTGTCGCCCTCGAGGGGCTGCACAAAGCGCACCAGGGCCCGGGCCAGGCCGGCGGTCTGCAGCGGTTCAGCCGTCACCTCCAGCCGCAGACCCTCACCCCCAGCCGGATCCGCTGCGCCCTCGAGCACGGTCACCGGCCCGTCCAGGCGCACGAGGATGTCGTCGTGGGGATGGGCGCCCGCCAGCGACTCCAGCGGATTCACCCGCTCCCAGCCGTCCAGCCGCAGGGGGTGGAGGTTGCCGCCGCGGGCGCTGTCGCGGGCCTCGTCGCTGAGGCGCACGTCCATGGTCACCTGGGCCAGGGCGGGATCGTGCCAGCGCAGGCTGGCGATGCGGCCGCGGCAGTGGCTCCAGCCCGGCGGCGTCTGAAGCACCTCGAAGCCCACGCTGCCGTCGCGCTCGCCGGCCGCAGGCAGGATCAGTCGGCCGATCCAGTGGGGCCGCGGCTGGATGCGGCCGGCGGGCAGGGGGGCCAGATCGCGGGCGGGATCGGGCCTGTGCCACGGGTTGGCGATGAAGCGGCCGTAGTTGCCTGCGGCCTGCGCCGGCAGGGCGTCGTCGGCGGGTGGGGCGGCCACGATGGCGCTCACCAGATCCACGGTCTGCTGCATGAACGTGCGGCCATCGGCGAGGGTGGCTTGGGCATCCATCAGGCCTCCCGGCAGCTCGTGACCCACAGGACCCAGGGGCACCACACTCACCCTGCCGCGTCCCAGCGCCCGGTTCCAGGGCGAGAACAGCAGCAGCGGCCAGCGGCGGGGGAACAGGATCGAGCCCAGGGGCGCCAGGCGGTCGCGCTCGCCCACCAGGTGGAAGAGGTGTTCGGCCTGCAGGAAGCGGTTGTTGCCGGCGAACACCCCACCCAGGGAGATCACCTGCACCGGTGCCACCAGCAGTCGGCGCACGTGGGGCAGAGCGCCGAGGGAGATCTGGCCGCCGCCGCTGAAGCCGAGCAGCGTCACCGGCGTGCCGCTGCCGGGGGCGTAGCCGTTCGCCAGCAGTGACTCCACGATCAGCTCCGCCATGCCGGCGTTGTAGAGGGGGCCGTAGCGGCCGTCAGCCGACACCGCCACCACGGTGAGGTTGCGCAGGTTCACCAGCAGGCCCAGCCAGGCGAGGGGACGACGCACGCGCCAGGTGTCCACCCAGCGCCAGAAGCGCGCCAGCCAGCGTCCTTCGGTGAGCGGCTGATTGCTGATCGAGTAGGGCATCAGCCCGCGCAGGATGGCGATGTCATCCGGCAGGGCCGCCGCCAGACGGCGCAGGAAGTCTTCCCCCTCCGGCAGGGCCTGCTGGGAGGCCTGGCCGATGCCGTCGAGGTACACCACCCAGCGCCGCAGGGGCCGCCCAGCAGCCACGGGCGCCGCCAGGCCACCGAGGGAGGGGGCCCGCTCCTCGGCGTCGCCGAACCAGCCGGCCCACCAGCCCAGCGCCTCCAGTGGGGCCAGCAGGGCGGCGATCAGAAACAGCACCAGGCCGATGCCGAGCAGATCCACCGCCAGCCCGAAGCTGCGCACCAGGGCCCCACGGGCGAGAGCCAGCAGCAGGCCGGTGCCGGGCAGCACCACGGCCAGCAGCAGCACCAGAGCCGGGATCAGCCAGCGGCGCTGGCCCCGCATCCAGACCCTCATCGCGGCCTCATCGCGGCGAGCGCGGGCCGGGGCCGGTGGCGAGCAGATCGCGCACGGCGCGGCGGTTGTGCACCAGATCCACACCGGCTGTGCGGTTGAGCAGGCCGCGGCCCAGGCGCATCAAGGGCTGGCCGGCGCGGCG
>JAWOBH010000248.1:0-7464 GCA_046498125.1 Prochlorococcaceae cyanobacterium
CCAGGACAGGTGCGCCTCGCTCAGGAGCGGTTTCTCCGCCTCAGGTGAACCGAGCGATCAGCGCAGCACTTCCAGACGCACGGGCGCCAGACCGCTGGACACCAGACCCAGCTCCTGAGCAGCTCCATGACCCAGATCGATCACCCGGTTGCCGGTGAATGGTCCGCGGTCGTTGATGCGCACCACGGCACTGCGGCCGTTGTTGAGGTTGGTGACGCGTACGCGAGTGCCGAAGGGCAGGGTGCGGTGGGCCGCGGTCATGGTGCCGGGACGAAAGACCTCACCGCTGGCGGTGCGGTTGCCGAAGAAACCGGGGCCATACCAGCTGGCGGTTCCCTGGGCTACCTGCACCACGTCAGGCGCGGAAGCCAGCAGGGTCGCGGGGGCGATGGGCATGGAGTCGAGCTGGAACATCGGCAGGGGTTCCAGATCGCGCACCGCCATGGGACGGGGTGAACCCTGGCCGCTGGCGGCCAGGGCGGGGGTTGCGGTGGCCGCAACAGCTGCAGCGCCGGCAAGGAGGAGGGAAGCGGCGCCTTGAGAAAAGATACGTCGCATAACGAACGAAACTCCTGATCTTTACAGCGATCCCTGTAGAGGTGGAATCGGTGCTGTGGCGATGGCAAATCCTGCAACTCGTGGAGATACAAGATCTGCGTGGGGAGTTCCTGATCAAGCAGAGAACTTCGTCAAGGTAGTAGCTCCAGCAAGAGGTTTCCAGTACTGAGACCACGGTCTGCCACGATCAGTTTTCATGATCTGTCACGGAAACGCCACTGCCTACAGGGCTTTGGGGCCAGGAGCAAGCCGCGAGGACATGAGCAACGCCAATCGCCTCCATAAGCGGCACTAATTGCTTCATGTGTCAATCCGGCAACCGTCCACCAGTTGAGGACGGCGGCGGCCGGCCGCCGCCGTCGGAGGATCAGCCGATCCACTCAGCGCCGCAGCAGGGGAACAGCCATGGACTACCGCACAGCCGGTGTGGATGTGATCGCCGGCCGCGCCTTCGTGGAGCGCATTCGCGCCAGCGTGGAGTCGACCCGGCGCCCGGAAGTGCTCGGTGGGCTGGGCGGTTTCGGTGGCCTCTGCCGGCTGCCGGCCGGCCTGCGCGAGCCCCTGCTGGTGGCGGGCAGTGATGGGGTGGGCACCAAGCTCGAGCTGGCCCAGGCCCACGACCGCCACCACGACGTGGGCATCGATCTGGTGGCCATGTGCGTGAACGACGTGATCACCAGCGGAGCCGAGCCCCTGTTCTTCCTCGACTACATCGCCACCGGCAAGCTCAGTCCTGATGCCCTGGCGGCCGTGGTGGAGGGCATTGCCGATGGCTGCCGGCAGAGCGGCTGCGCGCTCCTGGGCGGAGAAACGGCGGAGATGCCCGGCTTCTATGGACCGGGCCGCTACGACCTGGCGGGCTTCTGCGTGGCTGTGGTGGACGCCGATGACCTGATCGATGGCCGCCGGATCGAGGCCGGCAACCGGATCCTGGCCGTGGCCAGCAGCGGGGTGCACAGCAACGGTTTCAGCCTCGTGCGCCGCATCCTCGAGGAGCAGCCGCAGCCTGCCCTGGCGGCCACGGCCCCGCTGCCCGGCGAGGAGCGACCGATCATCGATGTCCTGCTCACCCCCACCCGGCTCTACGCCGCCCTGGTGAAGACCCTTCGGGCCGCGGGACTCCCCGTGCATGGCATGGCCCACATCACCGGCGGCGGGTTGCCGGAAAACCTGCCCCGCTGCCTGCCCGAAGGGATGCACGGCGCCATCGATCCCGACAGCTGGCAGCGTCCCGCCCTGTTCCAGTGGTTGCAGGAGGCCGGTCAGGTGCCCGAAACCGACCTCTGGAACACCTTCAACATGGGCGTGGGCTTCTGCCTGGTGCTGCCCCCCGCTGCCACCGACTCAGCCCTGGCCCTGTGCCGTCAGGCCGGCCACGACGCCTGGGTGCTGGGTGAGGTGCGCACCGGCCTGCTGCCGCCTGGAACCACCCTGGCGGGACTGCCGACCTGAGCGGGCAGGCCCCACTGCCTAGGGTGCCGGCAGGATCCATGGTCCAGGCCGGCGTTCACAATCCAGGCCAGCTGTCCGCGGATGCTTTCGCCGTTGTAGTGATGAATTGAAAGAGGTCTTGCATGCTCTATAACCAACAGCCCAACCGTTTTCTGGCCGGGCAGCGGGTAACCCGACGCCGCAGCTCGGCCGGACCGCTCCCGCCGATGCGCCCACAGCGGCCCCGCGCTCCCCTGAACCGGGGCCTGCGCCCGACCTATCTCAGCCTCCGCGACCACGGCCGGGTGTACGTGGCCGATCTGCCCCGGCTCTCCGATGGTCAGCTGGCACGGTTGCTGCAGGAAGCCCAGGAGATGCACCTGAGCCTCAGCCGCCGGCTGGCGGAGCAGGCCCCCAGCGCCCAGGGCGCTGCTCTGGATGGGGACACCCGCATCCGCGCCGCCACCAAGCTGGAGGTGACCGAACGGTTCCTGCGCGCCATCGCCGAAGAACAGGAGAGCCGACGCTCCAACCCCGCCCTGCGGGCCGCGGCGGATAAATCCCTGGCCCGCACCTTCCTCGAGCTGGCCAGACACCGCCTGCCCGGTGCCACGTTCGAATCGCTGCTGCAGGAAGCGCTGGAGGCCTGCGGCGGCGACCAGGGTTCAGCCCCCAGCCAGCCCCGGGTGCTGCCCGTGGTGCTCACTCCCCCAGCAGAAGGGGCATCCGGGGCAGCGCTGGAGGCAGCGGCCTCCTGAGCCGGGGCGAGGGTGCAGGATCTCTTCAGGAACTCTGGAACGGGTTGGCCGGCATCCGCCGGCCCAGCCCCAGGGCCAGGGCATCCAGCTCTTGACGCTGCTCGGCACAGAGCTGCCAGGCCAGGGCACCGGCCGCCATCTCGGCCTGGGCCGGTGTGCGCAGCCCCACGATCGGCAGGGCCCCGTGGGCCCGGCACCAGTTCAGGGCCACCGCCGCCAGTGGGGCCCCGTGGGGCTCGGCGATGGCGGCCATGCAGCGGCGCAGGGGTCCCAGCTGGGGTTCAAGGCGGGCGAACAGGGAACCCCTGGGCCCCGAGGGCCGCAGCTCGCCGTCCTGGCCGCTGCGGCCCAGAAGACCCAGGGCGAGGGGGCTGTAGGCGATCAGGTCGATGTTCAGCTCACGGCACACCGCCGCCAGGCCGCCGGGAGCGATGGGGTCGGGAGCGAGCAGCGAGAGCTGCACCTGCAGGCTGGTGAGGCGCACCCCGCGCTCGGCCAGGCGGCGCTGCACCTGCCGCAGACGCCGTGGCCCCATGTTGGAAACGCCCAGCTCGGCCACCTCGCCGGCCAACACCAGATCGGCCAGCCCATCGATCAGGGGGTCCTCCTGCCAGGGGGCGTAGCGGGCCGTGCTCCAGTGCAGCTGCACCCGCTGCAGATGCCCGTCCAGGCGGCTGCGGGAAGCCTGGAAGGCCCGGCGCAAGCCCTCCCGGCCCAACCGCCAGGGAAACGGCGCCAGCTTGGTGGCCACCTGCACCCGTCGCCGCAGGTCGGCGGGCAGGCCGCCGCAGAACTGGCCCAGCAGGGCCTCGCTGCGACCGTTCCAGCGGCCCGTGCCATAGGAATCGGCCGTATCCACGAACCTCAGCCCCAGCTCGAGGGCCCGGCGGAAGGTCAGCTCCAGCTGCTCATCCTGGGCCGGGTCATAGCCCCAGAGGAACCGGTTGCCCCAGGCCCAGGTGCCCATCCCGATCGCGGGCGCAGCACCGGGCGTGGGGGGATCGCCTGGGGTGGGCGCGGTGCTGGACGATGCGGCGAGAGGATCGGCCATGGTGAGCAGAACCATCTGCAGCGCCACCGCCACTATGGGTGACCTCACCTCAGCACCCGCCGCCCGCACCACACCCTTCACCGCTGCCAACCCTTGCTCCAGCCCCACAGCCCCCTCAGCCAAGGCCGCGGCCGAGCCGTTGCTCTGCCAGCACTGCGGGCGCACCGCCAGCAATGGCATCAGCTGCCAGGGGTTCTGCGTGGCCGACTCGGACTACTGACCAGGCGGGCAGCCGGCGTGCTGGCCGGCGCCCTCGCGGTGGTGGCCGGACCCTGCCCCGTGGCCGGGCTGCGGCTCACGGCGCCGGCCGGGGCGGTGGATTTCGGACGCTGGCAAACCAGCACCAGCCAGTGCAGCTGGCAGCGGGCCCCATCCAGCCTGCGCCACTCCTGCCGAGGCCTGCGGCTGGAGCAGAACCTGGAGGGATTTCTGAACGTGCGCTTCCTGGCGGATGGCCAGGGGGAGTCGATTGCCCTCGAGCAGCTCGTGTTCGCCGGGGCCCTGGAATCCGACCAGGTGGCGATGCGCTGCGGCAGCGATGGGCGCTGCACACCCCAGTGGCCGGCCCGGCTGGCCGTGGCCACCGTGGCCGCCGCCAGCTTCGATCAGCGGGGCCTGGCGATGGGGCTGCCGCGCACCCACCTGGCCCGCGGCCACTGCACGCTTGAGCGCCAGCGGGTGGTGTGCCAGGCGCGGGGGCAGGGCGGCGCCACCTGGATCGCGGAGGCAGAACTCTGAGACCGAGCTCGAAGAGCGAGCTCTGAGCCCTGCCGCGGGCAGCGCGGCGGCAGCACCGGAGAGAGCGGCGGATTGACGCCGATCGCTGCCGATCGCTGCAAAGGCGGCACCCAGATTCGAACTGGGGATAAAGGATTTGCAATCCTCTGCCTTACCACTTGGCCATGCCGCCGGCCGGGGAGCAAACTCCCATGGGCGGATCGTATCAGCCGTGGCATGGGCGTTCCGCTGCTGGTTCTGAGCAATGGCCACGGAGAAGACGCCATCGCCCTACGGGTGATTGAGGCCCTGCGGCGGCGGCGGCCGCAGCTGCAGGTGGCGGTGCTGCCGCTGGTAGGCGAAGGCCGCGTCTTCGCCGCAGCCGAACGGGCCGGAGCGCTGCGGCGCCTGGGGGCCTGCCAGCCCCTGCCCAGCGGCGGCTTCTCCAACCAGAGCCTGAGGGGCTTGGGCGCCGACCTGGCGGCGGGCTTGGCGGCCCTGAGCTGGCGGCAGTGGCGCTGGGTGCGCCGCTGGGGAGCCAGCGGCGCACCGCTGCTGGCGGTGGGCGACCTGCTCCCCCTGGCTCTGGCCTGGGGCAGCGGCTCACGATTCGCCTTCCTCGGCACCCCCAAGAGCGACTACACCTGGCGATCGCCGCCACCGCCGGGCTGGGGCGACAGCCCCCTGGCCGATGCCTATCACCGCTGCAAGGGCAGCGAGTGGGATCCCTGGGAATGGGCCCTGATGAGCAGCCGCCGCTGCCGGCTGGTGGCCGTGCGCGACCGGATCACGGCCAGGGGTCTGCGACGCCGCGGGGTGGCGGTCCTGTCGCCGGGCAATCCCATGCTCGATGGCTTCGACGGCGAACCCCTGCCCCCCGGACTGGAGCGGCGGCGGCGCCTGCTGCTGCTGCCGGGGAGCCGGATGCCGGAAGCCCTCGCCAATGGCGCCCGGCTGCTGGAGGCGTTGGAGCTCTGGGCAGGGCCCGAGGCCTGCAGCGTGCTGATGGCCTGCGGCGGCCCGGCCGAGCCAGCGCCCTGGGCTGGGCTGTTGCGGAGCCGGGGCTGGCAGGCCGAAGCCCTCGGCGCCACCGGCGCGGCGGCGGGCGCCCACGCCGCCTGGCGGCTGGGCAGTGTCAGCCTGCTGCTCGGCGGCGGCCGCTTCGAGGCCTGGGCCGGCTGGGCGGAGGTGGGGCTGGCCACGGCCGGCACCGCCACCGAACAGCTGGCGGGGCTGGGGGTGCCGGCCCTGTCGCTGCCGGGCCCGGGGCCCCAGTTCCGGGCCGGATTCGCGCGCCGACAGAGCCGTCTGCTGGGCGGCGCGGTGCATCCCTGCCGCACCCCGGCGGAACTGGCAGCCAGGCTCCGCCGGCTGCTCGACGACCCGCTGCAGCGGCGGCGGCTGGGGACCATCGGCCAGCGCCGCATGGGCCCGGCAGGTGGCAGCGAGGTGCTCGCCGCCCTGGTGGAGGAGCGCCTGCTGGCACGCCCGGGACCCGGCGGCGCCGGGCTGGGATGATGGACGGTCTCTGCAGGGTGGCCATCCCATGGCCGGACTCTCCGATCGCGCTTACACCACCATCTGCGCGCGCCTGGCCTCCGCCCTGGGGGTGAGCCTCGCGTCCGCCCGCCGCCGGGTTGACATCCGCGCCGCCCAGGCGGGCATCCGCGACCCGGAGGCCAAGCGGGCCCTGGCCGAGCAGGTGCTGGCCGAGCTGCAGGGCAGCGGCGGGGAGCACCACACCCTGCTCACAGGCCAGCTGGGAGCGGTGGGCTCTGACGAGAACTTCATGGTGGAGGACTGACCCTCGCTCAGCGGTTGCCGCCGCTGGAATGCTCAAAGAGGAGATGGAAGCGGTTGCGGTCGAGCTCGGCCATCACCGGCAGACAGCCGAAACAGCGCTGGGCCAGATCCCAGCGGTCCTCACGCCTGAGCATGGTTTCCAGCCGATCGCGGGCCGGCAGCAGAAAGCGCACATCCCCTGCGGCATAGGCGAGCTGGGCCTCACTGAGATCCTCCACCCGCCCCCAGTCGGAGCTCTGGGCCTGCTTGTCGAGTTCAATGCCCACCAGTTCCTGCACCACCTCCTTGAGCCCGTGCCGGGGGCTGTAGGTGCGGCCCAGCCGACTGGCCACCTTGGTGCAGAAGATCGGCCGCACCGTGATGCCGAGGTTCTCGGCCAGGGCGGCCACATCGAAGCGGGCGAAGTGGAACACCTTCTCGATGGCGGGGTTCTCCATCAGTGCCTGCAATTGCGGGGCCTGGCGCTGGCCGCGGGCCAGGCGGATGCAGCAGACGTTGTCGCTGTCATCACAGATCTGCACCAGGCAGAGGCGGTCACGGCCGTGGACCAGCCCCATCGCCTCGGTGTCCACCGCCAGGGCCCGGGCTGAGCCGTAGAGATCCACCCAGCCGGGATCGAGGTCGCCGTCGAAGACGGCGAAACGGGCCGGGGCGGGCAGGTTGCTGCTGGGATCGGCGGGCATCGGCGGACGTTGACGGGATCGCCCATGCATACAACCCGGCTGGTCCAGCACGACGGCGGCGGATCCAGCAGAATTCCGCCATGGCCACCACCGGCTCCACCCTGCTGCTCACCCTGCTGCTGGCCATCGGGCTGGTGTTCTTCCTGCGCGCCGCCAGCAAGGACCGCACCACCACCGTGGAGGTGCGCAGTTCCAGGCCCGCCCTGGAGGTGCTGCCTGTGCTGAGCACCTGGCTGGAGCAGCGGGGCTGGCAGGCGGAGACGTCCGACCCCGAGCGCCGCAGCCTGCTCTATCGCGGTCAGGTGACCTCCAGCCCGCTGCTGGCCGTGCTCCTCTCCCTGCTGGGCGGACTGGGCGCCGGCTGTCTCGGACTGGTGTGGCACCAGATCCTGCCCTCTCTGGGCTGGTGGCCTCTGCTGATGGCGCTCCTGGGACCGCTCGCTGGCCTGCTCTACCGTCGACG
>JAWOBH010000274.1:0-10314 GCA_046498125.1 Prochlorococcaceae cyanobacterium
TAGTTCCCTCTTTCAAAAAAACAGCCCGCTGAACAGCGTGTTTCTAGGCATGCTTCTATCAAAAAACCCGGCGGTGTGAAAGCAATAAAGCTAATATATTGGATGGGGGTTGATTTCGGCGTTGGTGCAGAAAATACGAGGACCGGATTGACATTGTTGACCAAATTGACCAGAGTTGGGAGCTTGATACCACCGTCAATGGGGTCAACATGGTCAATCGGGTCCCAAAACCAAGGAGTTTGCTATGCCTGATCTTTTCGACAAGCACGGGGGCTTTCGCCGTCTGCATTCGTTTACGCTGGCTACGATCATTCAACTCGAAACGCTGCGCTTCTGCCGTCGCTTCCTGACCTTCGACCGCCGCGAGACGGACGGCAAGCTGTACGACCCCAAGGGGCGGCAATACGACCAGATGACCCAGGCGGCTCGTAGCGGACGTCAGAACATAATCGAGGGTTCGGAGCGCTCCTCCACCTCCAAGGATACCGAAATGAAGCTCACCGATGTGGCGCGGGCTAGTCTGAGCGAGCTGCGCGGCGACTACGAGATTTTAATCATCGACAAAGGGCAGTTGCCGTGGTCAGTGCACTCTTCCGAGGCGCAGGCGGTCAACGCGATATCGCTCGATCCAACGACCTTTACCGACGACATGGTGCACGCGTCGGCCAGGCACGCCTTGAAGCAGCGGGCAAAGTACGGCCGCTGGCTCGATTCCGACGACGCTGTCGTGGTTGCGAACGCGATGCTCGTGATTATCGGCCGCGCGCTGAAAATGCTCAAGCGCCAGGTCGAGTCGCAGGGCGAGGTCTTCGAGAAGACCGGCGGCTTCAGCGAGCGTCTAATGTCCCGACGCATCGAGGCGCGCGATCAGGCGAGGGAAGCGGACGCGCCCGACTGCCCCAAATGCGGCAAACCCATGCGCAGACGGAAGTCGGCCAGGGGCGATTTCTGGGGGTGTTCCGCTTTTCCAGACTGCAAAGGCACAAGGCCGGCAGAAGGTTGAACCGCCGTTGTTCCCCCACCAACCCCAAAATCGGCACCCGCCCAAGATTCCAACCCTTGGACAATCGCGCAGAAAAAAGTTCCAAGGCCTGGAAGATCATAATCAGGTTGCATATTTGTCGCGACAATGTTATTTTCCGCACGATGTTGTCGGCATAGTCGCACTGCTGTTTGGCACGGTGCTATGCTTGCCGGGCAGCGCGTGGTTCAGCTTGCGAGACAATTTTAAATTTGCGAGAATCGATGAAGAACAACTATTTCGACCTGATCGAGCAGAGCTACTACTTTCCGCAGGAAGGATTCGATCTGCGCGACGGTTATCTGACTTTTCACGGGGTTTCGCTCAAACACCTGATCGAAAAATATGGAACCCCGTTCAACCTGATCTATCTGCCCAAGATCGGCGACCAGATCAAGAAGGCGCGCAACCTTTTCAAGCGCGCGATCCGCAAGAACGGGTACGGCGGGAGCTACTCCTACTGCTATTGCACCAAATGCAACCACTTCCACCACGTGCTCGGGGAGGCGCTCAAACACGAAGTCAACCTTGAGACATCATCCTCGTTCGACATCGATCTGATCCTCCATCTCTACAACAGCAGACAGATAGACACTTCCTGCACGATCGTCCATAACGGCTATAAAACGGACGAGTATCTTCAGAAGATCATAAGCCTGCTCGACAAAGGCTTCAAGAACTCGATCATCGTGCTCGACAGCAAGACCGAGCTCGACCGGCTCCAGAAGCATATCGGCGATCATAAGATCAAAATCGGCCTGCGCATGTCGATCAACGAGGAGCCCCAGTCGGCCTACTACTCCTCGCGCCTGGGGATTCCCGAAGCCGAAATCATGGACTTCTTCAGGGAAAAGATAAAGGGAAACGAAAAGGTCGAACTGGTGATGTTCCACTTCTTCGTGGATTCGGGCATCAAGGACAGTCTGTACTATTGGGGCGAATTTCAGAAGGCGCTCAACCTCTACATCGAACTTAAGCGCGAATCGCGGTCGCTCCACGCGCTCAATCTCGGCGGTGGATTCCCGATCCGCAACCACCTCGGATTCGAGTACGACTACGAGTATATGATCGGCGAAATCATCAAGAACATAAAGGACTCCTGCGACACCGGAGATGTTGCCGAGCCCGACCTGTTCACCGAGTTCGGCAAATACACCGTCGGCGAAAGCAGCGCGATATGGGGGTGAGCCCCAGCCGGCTGGCCTTCACCGAGAACGTGACCAGCGGCTGCGTGCTGCCCCTCTGGGGCCTGCCCTGGCGGGCGGGCGATCAGCTGCTGCTCAGCGACTGTGAACATCCCGGCGTGGTGGCCGCCTGCCGGGAGCTGGCCCGGCGCCACCAGCTGGAGCTGCGCTCCCTGGTGGTGCGCGATCTGGTGCTGGGGCCGGAGGCCACCGAGGCCGCCCTGCTGGAGCGGCTGGAGGACGGCCTGCGTCCGCGCACCCGGCTGGTGGTGCTCTCCCATCTGCTCTGGAACACCGGCCAGCTGATGCCCATCGCCCGGGTGGCCCAGCGGCTGCACCGCCATGCCAGCCAGCCCTGGCTGCTGGTGGATGCGGCCCAGGGCCTGGGGGCGATCCCCGTGGCGGAGGCGGCCGCGGCGGCCGACATCTATGCCTGTACGGGCCACAAGTGGTGCTGCGGCCCGGAGGGGCTGGGGGTGGTGGCGCTGTCGCAGCGGCTGCTGAGCGAGGCCCAGCCCACCCTGATCGGCTGGCGCAGCCTCAGCCACGAGGGCTCAGCCGGGAGTGGCTTTCACGCCGACGGCCGCCGTTTTGAGGTGGCCACCTCCTGTCTGCCCCTGTTCGCGGGTCTGAACCGCTCCCTGCAGCTGCTGGAGGCCGTGGGGGATGCCGATCAACGGCTGGAGCGGATTCGTGCCCTGGCCGGCCGGCTGTGGGGACAGCTCAACGCCCTGCCGGGGGTGAAGCCCCTGCTGCAGGTGCCGCCAGCGGCGGGGCTGGTGAGCTTCACGCTGGACGGACCCACACCGGAGGCCCTGGTGCAGGCCCTGGGCGAGCGCCGCATCTGGCTGCGCAGCCTGGATGATCCCCACTGCCTGCGGGCCTGCACCCACATCACCACCACCGCCGGCGAACTGGATCAACTGGCCAGCGCCCTGGCGGAGCTGATCCCCCAACCCTGACCCATAAAAACGAGGGGCCGAAGCCCCTCGATGAACAGGGAAGGGGTGAGCGGCGATCAGGCCTCGTCGCTCAGGAGGTTGGTGTACACCCATCCGGCGATCAGGGCGCCGACGATCGGCGCCACCCAGAACAGCCACAACTGGCCCATGGCGTCGCCGCCCACCCACAGCGCCACGCCGGTGCTGCGGGCCGGGTTCACCGAGGTGTTGGTGACGGGGATGCTGATCAGGTGGATCAGGGTGAGGGCCAGACCGATGGGCACGCCAGCGAAGCCGCCCGGGGCGAGCTTGTCGGTGGCACCCAGGATCACCAGCAGGAAGAAGAAGGTGAGCACCACCTCGATCACCAGAGCTGCCCAGAAGCCATAGCCACCGGGGGAATTGGCCCCGAAGCCATTGGTGGCCAGGGCATTGGCCCCCTCGATCACGAAGCCGGGACGGCCGCTGGCCACCAGCTTGATCACACCGCCGGCGATCACGCCGCCGATCACCTGGGCCACGATGTAAGGAAGGAGTTCACCACCCTTGAAGCGGCCACCGGCCCAGAGCCCGAAGCTCACCGCGGGATTGATGTGGCAGCCGGAAATATGACCGATGGCGTACACCATCGTCAGCAGGGTGAGGCCGAAGGCGAGGGAAACGCCGA
This sequence comes from Prochlorococcaceae cyanobacterium, assembly GCA_046498125.1. Lineage (GTDB taxonomy): Bacteria > Cyanobacteriota > Cyanobacteriia > PCC-6307 > Cyanobiaceae > NIES-981. Next base: position 3,814 of record JAWOBH010000274.1, read on the forward strand.
GAAAACCCAGCCCCAGGGGGTTGGCGGCGGCATTGTCGTAGGGGAAGTTGGCGGCCAGTACGGCACTGCCGCAACCACCCAGCACGAGCCAGAAGGTGCCGAACAGTTCGGCGAGAAATTTCTTGCTCATGGAAACCGATTGGGCCATGGCATCAACGGATACAGCGCGCGGAATGTACCCCACTCTCGGTAGGGGGCAACTCATTTAGTGGCAAACGGACACCGCCTGGCCCAAGGCAGCCACCTCAACCCCAGGCTGGGATCGGGTGGCCTTACAGGGCCCGCAGCGCCTGCTCCGCCTGCTCGCGGTCGTCGAAGTGCACCTTGGTGGTGCCGAGGATCTGGTAGTCCTCATGACCCTTGCCGGCGATCAGCACCAGGTCGTCGGGCCCGGCGGCGGCAATGGCGGTGGCGATGGCGGCAGCCCGGTCGCCCTCCACCTCCAGATCGGTGCCGGCGGCGACGCCGGCCACCACATCCTCCAGGATCCGGCCGGGGTCCTCGGTGCGGGGATTGTCGGAGGTCACCACCACCCGATCGGCGAGACGGGCGGCGATGGCGCCCATCTGAGGCCGCTTGCTGCGGTCGCGGTCACCACCGCAGCCGAACACACAGATGAGCCGGCCGCGGGTGAACGGCCGGCAGGCCTGCAGGGCATTCTCCAGGCCGTCAGGGGTGTGGGCGTAATCCACCAGCACCGCCGGCTGCCCGTCACCGCTGCCCACCTGCACCCGCTCCATGCGGCCGGGCACCCCCCGGAAGCTGGCCAGGCCCGCGAGCAGACCCTCAAGCGGCAGTTCCTGCTGCTGCAGCACCCCCACCGCCTGCAGCAGGTTCATGAGGTTGAAGCGACCCACCAGGGGCGAGTGGAAGCGCCCGGCCCCCAGGGGGGTGCGCAGGCGGCCGCTCACCCCCTGGCTCTCCATCACCAGGTCGTCGATGAACAGCTCGGCACCGGGATCCCGGAGCGAGCTGCGCCAGCAGGCGGGACCCAGCCGCTCGGCCAGCCGCGCCCCCCAGCTGTCGTCGCTGTTCACCACTGCCCGCGGGCCGCTGCCCGCGGGCAGCAGGGGCTCGGCGAACAGCAGCGCCTTGGCTTCGAAGTAGGCCTCCATCGACGGGTGGTAGTCGAGGTGGTCCTGGGTGAGGTTGGTGAACACCGCTCCGCCGAACCTGCAGCCCGCCACCCGCTGCTGATCCAGGGCGTGGGAGCTCACCTCCATGGCCGCGAGTCGGGCGCCGCTGTCGGCCGCCTGGGCCAGCTGCATCTGCAGCAGATCGGCGAAGGCGGTGGTGTGCTGGGCGGTGACGCTGTGGCCCGGCCAGCGGTTCACCAGGGTGCCGAACAGGGCCGCCGGCCGGCCGCTGGCTACCGCCAGGTGCTCGATCAGGTGGGTGGTGGTGGTTTTGCCGTTGGTGCCGGTCACGCCGATCAGGCACAGGCGCTGGCTGGGCTGCCCCCAGAAGGCGGCGGCCAGCAGGCCGGCCCAGCGGGCCACCGGCTCGCTCACCACCAGCACCGGATCGTGGGCCTCCGGGGGCTCGGCGGCCGCCGCCGCCGGGCCGATCACCGCGGCCACGGCCCCGTCGGCCAGGGCCCGGCGCCAGAAGCGGCCCCCATCCACCTGGGTGCCGGGCAGGCCCACGAACAGGGTGCCGGGACCTGCGTTGCGCGAATCGCAACTCAGCCGCTGCACCTCAGCCCCGGCCAGCGCGGCCGGGGCCTCCAGACCCACCTGATCGAGAAGGGAGTGGAGCGGGCAGGTCATGACCGACCGGATGGCGATGGGCCTTTCTAGGCGCCGCGTGGCCGCCCGGCATGGCGCGCCAGCCAGTGCTGCAGCTGCGCTCCCTGCAGGCGCGGTGGCACCCGGGGCAGCGGGCGGGGGGGGGCGCCCTCGCCCGGCACCAGCAGCACCGGCACCTCCAGCCCGAAGCGCGCCTGCAGGGCGGGATCGTCGTCCACATCCACCACCGTGAGCGGCGGGGCCGGATCGAGGGCCCTCAGTTTCTGCTCCAGGCCCTCGCACAGGCAGCAGTGGCGGCGGCTGTAGAGCAACAGGGGCGGCAGTGCTGGGTCCATCACTCGGGCACCGGGTCACAGCCGCAGGGGCTGAAGGGGTGGCAGCGCAGCAGGCGACGCAGGGTGAGCCAGCCGCCGCGCCAGGGCCCATGGCGCGCGATCGCCTCCAGGCCATAGGCGCTGCAGCTGGGGATGAAGCGGCAGCGCGCACCGAGCAGGGGCGAGATCCAGCGCCGGTAGAGCTGGATCAGGCTCAGCAGCACCAGCGCCACCAGGCGGCTGGCGGGGTGGCGCTGGCCGCGGACCAGCGCGTCCAGCCCGGGCTCCGGCGCCAGACCGAGGGCCCGGGGGCCGACGGATAAGATCGATCGTTGGCGCTGCAACGCAAGGCCGGCGGGGCTGTCCCCAGCATGGCCGATGCCCAACGGCGCCAGCGACCCCGTCCTTCGAACCGTCTTCATGTCTCGCTACCGCGGCCCTCGCCTGAGGATCACGCGGCGCTTGGGAGACCTTCCCGGTCTCACCCGTAAGTCCGCCAAGCGGTCTTATCCCCCAGGTCAGCACGGCCAAGCCCGTCGCAAGCGCTCCGAATACGCCATCCGCCTGGAAGAGAAGCAGAAGCTTCGCTTCAACTACGGCATCTCCGAGCGGCAACTCGTCCGCTACGTCAAGAAAGCCCGTGCCCAGGGAGGTTCCAGCGGAACCAACCTGCTCAAACTGCTCGAGAACCGTCTCGACAACGTCTGTTTCCGCCTCGGCTTCGGCCCCACCGTGCCCGGCGCCCGTCAGCTCGTGAACCACGGCCACGTGACCGTGAACGGCCGGCCGGTGGACATCGCCAGCTACCAGTGCAAAGCCGGCGATGTGGTGGCCATCCGCGAGCGCAAGCAGAGCAAGAAACTGGCCGAAACCAACCTGGAGTTCCCGGGTCTGGCCAACGTGCCGCCGCACCTGGAGTTCGACAAGGCCAAGCTCAGCGCCAAGGTGATCGGTAAGTGCGAGCGCGAGTGGGTCGCCCTCGAGATCAACGAACTGCTGGTGGTGGAGTTCTACTCCCGCAAGGTCTGATCCAGCAGGTCCACTCCCCTCCGCGGCTCCAGTCCGCAGCTATGGCGCCCCGCAGATCCTGCGGGGCGTTTTTGTTGGCCCCGCCAGCAGATCGCCGAGAAGCCCCCTGGCGATGCGGCGCAGGGCCCGGCGGCCCAGGCCCTGGAGGGGGATCTCGCCGCCCAGGAGCCGCACCGCCAGCGCCGTGGCGCTGGGCTTGGTGATGCCGTAGCGGTAGGTGAGGCCCGGCAGTCCGTAGAAGAGCCGGGCCAGGCGCCGGGCCGCCTCGAAGTCGGAGGCCAGCAGGTCGTGCACCCGGGCGGTGTGGCTGAGCGGATCGCCGGCCAGCAGCGCCTCGGCCGCCAGCCGCCCGCTGCGGATGGCATGGAGCAGCCCGTCGCCGAACAGGGGGTTGATCAGCCCGGCGGCATCGCCCACCAGCAGCACCCGCCCATCGGGACTGTGCAGGGGTTCGGGGCCGTCCCAGAAGGGCAGCGGGTGGGCATGGGCCCGCAACCCCGCCAACCGGGCCGGATCCACCCCCAGGGCGGCGGCATAGCCGTCGATGGCTGTGCGGATCCGAGCCCGTGCCCCGGGGTCGCGACGCACATCGCGGATCCGGCCATGGAACACGCCGGCGCCGATGTTGAGGTGATCGGCCTTGGGGAACACCCAGGCATAGCCGCGGTGCAGCACGCCGTAGTCGAGATGGAGCAGGTCGGGCCGCAGCAGCGGATCGGCCGGATCCCAGCGGTGGGGCACCTCCAGCTCCATTGCCAGCGCCACCCGTGGCGAAGGCCGCAGGCCCACGCTGGTGGCCACCGCCCCGCAGGCCCCATCGGCGCCGATCACATGCCGGGCCCGCAGCCGCCGCTCGATGGCCGCGCCCCCGCCCGGATCCCGCTCCAGCAGCCGCAGCTCCACCCCGCTGCCGTCGCATTCCAGGGCGGTGAAGCTGTGGCCCTCCAGCAAGGTGGCACCGGCTGCGGCGGCCCGCCGCACCAGGGCCTGATCGAAGCAGGGCCGCTGCACCATCCACAGGCCCCGCGAGCGCTCAGCGGCCGTGCCCGGCGGATCAATCCCCGCCTCCACGGCTTCCCCGAAGCGCCAGCTGTGGCGCATGCGCCTCACCCGTGTGTCCACCACCGCCTCCGGCGCCAGATCCAGGAGCTCCTCCTGCACCGGCACCGGCAAGCCGCCGCCGCAGGGCTTGTGGCGCGGCAGCTGGCGCTTCTCCACCAGCACCACCCGCAGTCCGCCGCGGGCGGCGGCGGCGGCGGCCATGGCCCCGGCGGGCCCGGCGCCCACCACCACCACATCGGCCGCAAGCAGGCCGGCATCGAGATCGGTGCCGGCCGTCACCGTCAGCCCTCGATCAGGGCCTGCAGGGCGCCGCTCACATCCGGCTGCCGCATCAGCGCTTCGCCCACCAGCACCGCGTCGGCCCCGGCGTCGAGAACCCGGTCGAGGTCGTCGCGGCTGAACAGCCCCGATTCACTCACCAGCAGGCAGCCCTTGGCGCGCAGGGCCTCGCCGAACCTGGCCATCAGCCGCTCGGTGGTGGCCAGATCGGTGTGGAAGCTGGTGAGATCGCGGTTGTTGATGCCGATCAGCTGCACCCCCTCGAGGGCCAGCGCCCGCTCCATCTCGGCGGCGTCGTGCACCTCCAGCAGGGGCGTGAGCCCCAGGCCGCGGGCCGCCTTGAGCAGGTAGGCCAGGTCCGTGTCGCTGAGGATGGCGGCGATCAGCAGGGCGGCGTCGGCGCCGGCCGCCCGCGCCTGGAACAGCTGATAGGGGCTGAGGATGAAGTCCTTGCAGAGCAGGGGCAGATCCACCACCTGGCGCACCTGCACCAGCACCTCGAAGCCCCCCTGGAAGAAGGCCTTGTCGGTGAGCACCGACAGACAGCTGGCCCCACCGGCGGCGTAGCCGCGGGCAATGGCCTCCGGGTCGAAGTCGGCCCGGATCACGCCCTTGCTGGGGCTGGCCTTCTTCACCTCGGCGATCACCGCCGGCTTGCGGCAGCTGGCCCGCAGGGCGGCGATGAAGTCGCGGGTGGGGGGCAGCTCGGCCACCTGGGCGCGCAGTTTCTCCAGGCTCACCCGCTCGCGGGCACTGGCCACCTCCCGGTCTTTCTCCCAGACGATTTCTTCGAGGATGTGACGGGGTTCCGCCTCCTCGTGGGGAATCCCGTATTCCAGGTGGGCCACCCGCACCGAGGGATTGGGGGGGCGGCGGCGGATCTCCAACGGGGCAGCGCGTCAGGAGTTGATGGTAGGGGCGCCGGCAGCGGGACCAGCGCCGCACAACAGCTGAGTGCGCTAGGCAACAGCCAGTGCGCTACGCAACAGCCGAGTGCGCTAGGCAACAGCCGTGGCGGCCTGCTTGTAGGCCACCTCCACCACCTCGCTGAGGGTGGGGTGGGTGTGCACCTCGCTGGCCAGTTGGCTCACGCTCTGGCGGCGGGCCACGGCGTTGGCGATCTCCTGGATCAGATCGGCGGCGTGCAGGCCGTAGATGTGGGCACCGAGCACCTCGCCTGAGGCCTTGTTGAACAGCAGCTTCATCAAGCCATCGCTCTCCAGCTCGGCCAGGGCCTTGGAGTTGGCCTTGAAGTAGCTGCGCACCAGGCCCAGCTCGAAGCCGTCCTTCTCCGCCAGGGCCCTGGCATCGGCCTCGCTCAGGCCCACCGAGCTGATCTCCGGGTGGGTGAAGGTGGCGGCCGGGATCGAGCGGTAGTCGATCGCGCGGGGGTGGCCCAGGATGTTGTCGATGGCCACGGTGCCCTGGGCAGCGGCGGTGTGGGCCAGCATCATCTTGCCGGTCACGTCACCCACGGCCCACAGGTGCGGCACGGGCTCACCGCCCACCAGCACCCGCATGTGGTCGTCCACCGGGATGAAGCCCCGCTCGGTCTCCACCCCCACCGCCGCCAGGTTGAGCTCGCCGCTGCTGGGCACCCGGCCGGTGGCCACCAGCACCGCATCCACCTCCAGGGTTTCCACCAGCTCCTTGGTGGCCATGTCGGCCAGCTCGATTGTCACCGGGCAGCCGGGGGTCACCTTGCGGGCCAGCACCCCGGCCCTGGCATCGATGTCGCGGCCATCGATCAGCTTGCGGGCGGCCAGCTTGGCGATGTCGGGATCGAAGGTGGGCATCACCCGATCCAGCGCTTCGATCATCGTGACCTCGCAGCCCAGGGCGGTGTACACATCGGCGAACTCCAGGCCGATGTAGCCACTGCCGATGATCGCCAGCCAGCGGGGCAGCCACTCCAGGCTCACCGCCTCGTCGCTGGTGAACACGGTGCGGCCGTCGGTCTCGATGCCGCGGGGCACGAACGGCTCCGAGCCGGTGGCCACGATCACGTCGCGGGCGCCATAGGTGCGTTCGATGCCGCTGCCGCTCTCACGCACGGTCACCTGCTGGTG
>JAWOBH010000010.1:0-5660 GCA_046498125.1 Prochlorococcaceae cyanobacterium
CTCTCGAGCTGGGCCAGGGGGGAGCCGCCCCGGCCCTCGAGGGCCACCCCCCGGGGCAGTTCCACCGGCAGCTGCTCGGCAGGCACCGCTACCACGCCGCAGTCCTCGCAGTGGATCACGGGGATCGCACAGCCCCAGTAGCGCTGGCGGGAGATCAGCCAGTCGCGCAGCCGGTAGGTGGTGCGGCCCCGTCCCCAGACCTCCTGTTCGGCCGCCGCCACGATCGCCTCGCGGGCGGAGGCGCTGGACAGTCCATCGAAGCGACCGGAGTGGATGAGGATGCCGTCACCGCACCAGGCCCCTCCCTCGAAGGCGTGCTCGTCGCTGCCCTCGGGGATCACCACCTGCCGCACCGGCAGTTCGTACTGGCGGCCGAACACAAAATCGCGCTGGTCGTGGGCGGGCACCCCCATCACCGCGCCGGTGCCGTACTCGGCCAGCACATAGTCGGCGATCCACACCGGCACCAGCTGGCCGTTGGCGGGGTTGCGCACCTGGGCACCGATGGGGATGCCGCGCTTGGGCTTGTCCTCGGCGGTACGCTCCAGTTCGCTCTGGCCGCTCACCAGATCCCGGAACGCCGCCACCGCCAAAGCCTGATCGGGCGTGGTGAGCTGCTCCACCAGCCCATGCTCGGGTGCCAGCACCACGTAGCTCACCCCTTGCAGGGTGTCGGGCCGGGTGGTGAACACGCTGATCCGCTCGTCGCTGTCGTTGCCGGCGGCATCCACCACCGGGAAGCTGATCTCGGCGCCGCGGCTGCGACCGATCCAGTTGGCCTGCATGGTGCGCACCCGCTCCGGCCAGCCCCCCAGCCCCTCGAGGTCGTCGAGGAGCTGGTCGGCGTAGGCGGTGATCTTCAGGAACCACTGGCGCAGCTGACGCTTCTCCACCACGGCGCCGGATCGCCAGGAACGGCCCTCGCCGTCCACCTGTTCATTGGCCAGCACCGTCTGGTCGACCGGGTCCCAGTTGACGGTGGCGTCCTTCTGGTAGGCCAGACCGGCCTCCAGAAACTGCAGGAACAGCCACTGGGTCCAGCGGTAGTAGTCGGCGTGGCAGGTGGTGATCTCCCGCTCCCAGTCGATCGAGAGGCCCAGGCGCTGGAGCTGGGCGCGCATGGCGGCGATGTTCCGGTCCGTCCAGTCGCCGGGGTCCACCCCGCGCTCGATCGCCGCGTTCTCGGCCGGCAGCCCGAAGGCATCCCAGCCCATGGGATGCAGCACCCGGTGGCCGCGCATGCGCGCCACCCGGGCGATCACGTCGGTGATCACGTAGTTGCGCACATGGCCCATGTGCAGGTTCCCCGAGGGATAGGGGAACATCGACAGGGCCAGATAGTTGGCCGCGTCGGAATTGGCGTCGGCGTCGGCGTCGGCGTCGGGGCTGGGCTCGGGGGTGCGGTGCAGCTGAGCGTCGCTCCAGCGCCGCTGCCACTGCGGCTCGATGGCCTGGGGTTGGTAGCGGCTGCTCTCGCTCACGACAGGCCCGGTGCTGAGATCAGCGATGGTGCCACAGGCCGCTTCAGACCTTCTCCCGCAACAGAACAACCGCCTGGCGGGTCACCAGGATCAACGGCTGGTCACCGCCAGGGTGGATGGCCAGCGCATGCGCATCCTGCCAGCGGATCACGCCCTCCAGCTGCCGGCCGCCGGCCAGCTCCACCACCACGGCGGCCTGGCGGCGGATCAGGCCCTGGATGTGGCGGACGCTGGGCTGGTCGGTGTCGAGGCTGGCGCTGCGGCTGGCCGTGCGTGCTTCGAAAAAGCTCTGCATAGGATTTCAGCCCGGGTGCCGTGGCTCAATCGTGCTCCAATTCAGCAAATACCAAGGTCTGGGAAATGATTTCCTGATGGTCGACGGCCGCACCTCGGCGGCTGGTGACGACAGCATGGGGCTCACGCCCGAGCGCATCCGCCGGCTGTGCGATCGCCGCTTCGGCCTGGGCGCGGACGGCCTGATCCTGGCGCTGCCACCCCAGGCGGACGGAGAGCTGCGCATGCGCATCTTCAACGCCGATGGCAGCGAGCCGGAGATGTGCGGCAACGGCATCCGCTGTCTGGCCCGCTTCCTGGCCGACAGTGACGGTGACGCGGCCGGGCGCCGCTGGCAGGTGGAGACCCTGGCGGGCCGGATCGTGCCCGAGCTGCAGGAGGACGGCACGGTGCGGGTCGACATGGGTGCGCCGCTGCTGGCCCCTGAGGCCGTGCCCACCACCCTGGCCAGCGGGGAGGCCGGCCTCCCCCAGGGTCAGCTGGAGGTGGCCGGCCAGCTGCTGGCCGTGGGGGCGGCAGGCATGGGCAATCCCCACGTAGTGGTTCCCGTGGAGGATCTGGCGGCGGTGGATCTGGAGCGGCTGGGGGCGGCCCTGGAGGTGCACCCCAGCTTCCCGGCCCGCACCAACGTGCACTTCGTGCAGGTCCTGGCCCCCGACCATCTGCAGATGCGGGTGTGGGAGCGGGGTGCCGGTCCCACCCTGGCCTGCGGCACCGGCGCCTGCGCCACCCTGGTGGTGTGCCACCGCCTCGGCCTGGCGGAGCGCCGCGCCCGGCTCGACCTGCCCGGCGGTCCCCTGTGGATCGACTGGGACCGGGCCAGCGACCATCTGTTCATGACCGGTCCGGCCGAGGCGGTGTTCGACGCCGTGGTGACCCCGGCCCTGTGGGGCGAGGACCCTCTGGATCGGGACCCTGAGGTGACCGCCACCGCAACGGCTGCTGCACCGCCACCGGCACCGGCCACCGAGGCGGCCGCGATCGACTGCGCCACCGTCTGCGTCAACGGCTGCGTCCGCCCCGACGCCTGCCCCTCGGCCGAGGCGCGCTCGCGGGTGGAGGCCTTGCTCAGCAGCAGCTCCCTCGACGACCTGGTTGCGATCGCCAGCAACTCCCTGGGGTCCCGCACCAAGGCGCGCTTCGAGCGGGAGCTGGGCCGGCCGCTGGAATGACGCTCAGTCCGCCCCCGGCAACGGCGGGCGTGTACCTGGACGCCTGTGCCACCGCACCGCCGGCCCCGGAGGTGCTGGCGGCGATGGCGGCGGTGCAGGCCCAGGCCTGGGCCAATCCCTCCAGCCTGCACGGCTACGGCCTGGCGGCGGCGGAGGCCCTGGAGCGAGCCCGCTGGCGCTGTGCCGCCCTGCTCGGCTGCCGGCCCGGGGAGCTGGTGTTCACCTCCGGTGGCAGCGAGGCCATCCATCTCGCCGTGCTGGGGGCCGCCGCCGCCCTGCCGCCGGGCCGGCTGCTGATCTCAGCGGTGGAACACCCCGCCAGCGAGGCCGCTGCCACCGCCCTGCAACGCCAGGGCTGGGAGCTGCGGCGGCTGCCGGTGAACAGCCAGGGGCTGCTGGATCTGCAGGCCCTGGAGCGCTGGCTGGCCCCCCCCACCCGGCTGGTGTCCCTGATCTGGGGACAGAGCGAGGTGGGCAGCCTCCAGCCCCTGGAGGCCATCGCCGCCCGCTGCCGCCGGGCCGGCGTGCTGCTGCACGTGGATGCGGTGCAGGTGGTGGGCCACAGGCCCCTGAACTTCCAGGACCTGCCCGTGGACCTGCTCAGCCTGGCGGCCCACAAGCTCCAGGGGCCGCGCGGCATCGGTGCCCTGCTGGTGCGCTCGGGGGTGATGCTGGTGCCCCAGATCGCCGGTGGTGGCCAGGAGGGCGGCCGCCGCAGCGGCACCGAGCCCGTGGTGCTGGCGGCAGGGCTGGCCAGGGCCCTGGAGCTGGCCGAGGCGCGCCTGCGGGACCATGGCGGCAGCGATCCGCTGGCCGCTCTGCGCGATGGGGCCCTGGAGGCCCTGCTGACCCTGCCCGGCCTGCGGCTGAGCGGTCCCGATCCCCGCCTCACTCCAGCGGCACGGCTGCCTCACCACCTCAGCCTGCTGGTGTCCACACCTGATGGCGTCCCCCTGAGCGGCCGCCAGCTGGTGCGGGCCCTGTGGCAGGAGGGCTATGCCCTCAGCAGCGGCTCGGCCTGCAGCAGCAGCGGCTCGGCCGCCAGCCCCGTGCTGCTGGCCCTGGGCTACGGGGAGACCGAGGCGGCCAGCGGGCTGCGGCTGGGCTTCGGGCCCTGGCTCACCGGCGCCGATCTGGAGGCCCTGCCAGCGGCCCTGCAGCGGGCCCGCCAGCGCCTGGCCGCCGCCCCGTAGGGTCGGGCTGCATCGACGCCCAGCCATGCTTCCCGCCGATCTGCGTCAGGCCGAGAGCCAGGCCCTGGCGGCGCTGCTCGAGGCCCTGCCCTGCAGCGAGCGCGGCCGCTGGAGTGTGGACTGGCGTTTCGAGGGGCTGCGCCTGCTGCCGGTGGCGCTGCGGTTCTGCCAGGTCCTGCTGGAGGCCGGCCAGGCCACCCGGCTGGTGTTCCCCGATGCCGGAGCCTGCGCCCTGGCCAAGCGCGATGCCCCCGAGCTGGCGGGGATGATCAGCGACTTCCGCGGCCAGCAGCGCCTCGGCGCGGCCAGCGGGGACGGCACCACCGCAGCGGCGGAGGGCGCCACCGCCCTGCTGCTGGCGGTGGCTCCGGCCCTGCCCGACTACGAGGAGTTTGAGCAGCTCTGCGCGGCCCACCGTGGACCGGTGGCGATGCTCAACGGCCGCCTGGAGGATGCCGCTGTGGGCATCGGCAGCATCGCCCGGGAGCGGCGGCGGGGATTCGTGGCCGAATGGCAGGCGGCCTATTACCTCCAGCCCCTGGCGGGCAGCGCCCTGCGCCGGGCCTACCCCGGGGAGTGGGAGCTCTACCGCCAGGATCGCGATGGCTTCCGGCTGGCGGCGCGCTTCGAGCAGAAGCCCGACGCTGAGGCCCAGGCCGAGGCCCTGGCCGGTGAGGGCGGCCCGGGCATGGGCGCCAACCTGCGCTCCCTGGAGACGTTCATCGAGGGGCTGCGGAGCTGAGGCCCGGGCCTCGTCGGATCGGGTTGCCCTCCGTACACTTCGGCAATCCGTTCTGTCCGGCTCCGCCGACGCCCGCCGATGCCCCAGGAGTCTCCCCGGAATTCCCGTCTGCGCTTCGGGCTGGTGGACCTGGCGGCCGTCGGCGCGGTGCTGGTGGCTGCGGCCGGGGTGGTGTGGAGTCCCAAGCTTTCCAGCACCGTTGCCCAGGCCACCGGTGCCCTGGTGCCCGTGACGGTGCTGGTGGACGTGCGCGGCATCCCGGTGGCCGACCCGGAGGGCCTGATCGAGGCCAGCAGGCGCGAGGGCCGGGTGGCGATCGTGATCCGCAACCAGCCCCACGGCAGTGTGCGCGTCGATGAGATCATCCCGCTGGAGCGCCAGCTGGTGGCCCTGCAACCCGATGGCAGCGTGGTCACCGCCGCAGCCCCGGCCGGTGCGTTCCCGAACCTCGATGCCCGCTTCGTGCTTCAGGGGCAGGGGCGCCGCGGTGAGGGGGGTGTGGTGTTCGGCAACCAGAGCATCAAGGTGGGTGCCCCGGTGGAGATCGAGGGCGACACCTTCCGTGTCACCGGCACGGTGACCGGCATCCAACTCGATGAGGCCTGAGATGACACTGTCCTCCCCCTGCTCCGGCCCCCGCCTGCTGTGGCGGGCCAGCTCCGGCCTCGCCGCTCTGGCCGCGCTGCTGGTCCTGCAGCCGGCCGCTGGCCTGGCCCAGACCCGTCCGGCCATTCCCGCCCCGGGCCCAGCCACCCCACCCGCCCTGGCCAGGCTGCCG
>JAWOBH010000020.1:0-10825 GCA_046498125.1 Prochlorococcaceae cyanobacterium
CACCATCAGCCTTCCGCTGTATCTGCAAATGCCGCTCACCGGCCTGACCCTGAGCCTGCTCAGCCTGGTGGGGATCAACCTGCCGGCCCGGCGGGTGGCGCGGGGCGGTCTGGGCCGGGCCAGCAGGTTGATCACCACCAGGCTGAGCAGGCTCAGGGCCAGGCCGGTGAGCGGCATTTGCAGATACAGCGGAAGGCTGATGGTGGTATCGGGCATGGGCTCCTGTCAGTGCGGTTCCCAGCTGCCGCCGTGCTCCACGCTGCCGCCGTGCTCCACGCTGCTGCCGTGCTCCACGATGTCGCCGCAGGGCGCCGGTTTCAGGGAGCTTGCAGCTGCCAGAGCAGGTCAGGGCTCAGTTGGCCCAGGTGTTCGCTCTGCCAGGTGGGAACCTGATCGAGATCAGTAAACCCCAGATCCCCCACCGGCGTGCTGGCGGGAGTGCCACCCATCACTTTGGGGGCGATCACGGCGGCGATGCGCTGCACGCAGCCATCGCCCAGGGCGGCGGCTGCCAGCGCCGGCCCGCATTCCCACAGCACCTGGTTGCAGCCGCGTCGGGCCAGGGCCTCCAGCAGGGCCGCCGGCGTGCAGGTCGGCAACAGCAACCGCTCCACCCCCCGCTCGTCCAGCTGGAAGCGGGCCCGAGGCGGTGCCGCCACGCCGTGGGCCACCAGGGTTGGGGCGTCGGTCCGGTCCCAGAGGCGGGCTTGATGGGGAAGGTCGAGGCTACGGCTGAGCACCACCCGCAGGGGCTCGGGCTGCCGCCGGCCGCGGCTGGTGAGTAAGGGGTCATCGGCCCGCACGGTGCCGCCGCCCACGATCACGGCGTCGCAGCTGCTGCGCAGGCGATGCACCCAGTGCCGGGCCGCCGGGCCGCTGATCCACTTGCTGGCGCCGTTGCTGAGGGCAATGCGACCGTCGAGGCCCATGGCCCACTTGAGAATGCCCAGGGGCCGGCCTGTGGCCACCCGGTGCAGGAAGGCGGCGTTCAGCTCCCGGGCCTCAGCCGTGCACACCCCGCTGATCACCTCCACCCCGGCGGCCCGCAGCTCGGCGATGCCGCCGCCATTCACCCGCGGGTTGGGGTCGGCCATGGCGATCACCACCCGGCGGATGCCGGCCTGGACCACGGCGTTGCTGCAGGGCGGCGTGCGCCCATGGTGGCAGCAGGGCTCCAGGGTCACCACCAGGGTGCCGCCCCGGGCCCGCTCGCCCGCCTGGGCCAGGGCCATCACCTCGGCGTGGGACGCGCCGGCGCGGGCGTGAAAGCCCTCGCCCACCAGCGCGCCCTGGCGATCGAGCAGCACCGCTCCCACCAGCGGGTTGGGACTGGTGCGGCCCGCCGCCAGGGTCGCCAGCTGCAGGGCTCGCCGCATCCAGGGCCGCCAGCGCCTGACCTGCCCCTCAGGGCAGGATACGGATGGCTCCGGGCCGGGCACTGGCGGCTCAGGGCAACGGGTGTCGGCTGTCATGGTGACCAGACTGGCGCAACACCGGCAGCGATCTGGGTCAAGGTGGAGTCTCCCGCTGCCAAGACCATGACCTCGAGGGAGGACTGGCGGCTCCCCTCCAATCCCCAGCTGCTGCGCTTTCTGCTGCTGGTGGCCAGCGGCTGGGCCGCCATGCAGGTGATCGCCACCTTCCAGATCGTGCTGCTGCTGTTCAGTGCCGCGGCGGTGCTGGCCATGCTGCTCAATGTGCCGGTGTGCTGGTTGAGCCGGGTGCTGCCGCGGCCCGTGGCGATCGCCCTCACCGTGGTCGTGGCCCTTGCTGCCGGGATCGGCCTGGCCTGGGTGCTGGGCCTGCAGCTGGTGAGTCAGGCCAGCCAGCTGCTGGCCCAGCTGGAGGCCGTGATCGCCGATCCCCAGCTCCCCTTCCGCGGACGCCTCGGGGCCTACCTGGATCAGCTCGACCTGGAGCGGATCATCGATCTGGTGCGCTCCAACTTCGACACCGGCATCGGCCTGCTTGGGGGGGCCGTGGGCAACGTGCTCGGCCTGCTGGTGCTGGCGGTGCTCACTGTGTACATGCTCGCCGACAACGGGCGGCTGTGGCGGGCTGTGCTCCAGTTGCTGCCCCCGCCGCTGCGCGGCCGGATGCACCGCAGCGTGCGCCGCAACGTGCTCGGCTTTCTGCGCGGCCAGATGACCCTGGTGGTGTTCCTCACCAGCTCCAGCCTGCTGGCCTTCACCCTCCTGGGGGTGAAGTTCTCCCTGATCCTGGCCCTGGTGGTGGGGGTGCTTGATGCGATCCCTGGCATCGGCGCCACGATCGGGGTGATCACCATCAGCGTGGTGGTGCTGGCCACCCAGGGCTATGGCCTGGCCCTGGCCGTGGTGGCGGTTTCGGTGCTGCTCCAGCAGGTGCAGGACAACGTGCTCCAGCCGCGGGTGATGGGCCGGGTGCTCTCGATCCCCCCCCTGGTGGTGTTTCTGGCCCTGTTCCTCGGGGAACGGATCGCCGGCCTGCTGGGGATCTTCCTGGCGATCCCGGTGGCCGGAATGGTGATCAACTGGGAGCGCGACCGCTGGAGTGGCGACCGGCGGGTGTCGGGCCGCGGCGAGGTGACCTGACGTCTGCCGCCAGCGCGGCTCAGCCATTCCCCAGGGAGCGCCATTCGGCCACCACGAAGGGCGGCACCGGCAGCTCCGTGAACACGCCCGGCAGGGCCAGCCGCAGGGGACGGTTCTCGCTGAGTTCGGCGATCAGGGGGATGAGGTCGAATTCGGCCGCGGCTGAACGGCCGTCGCTGGCCAGCTGGGGGTTGGCCAGGGTGAGGTCAGCCAGCTGCCAGCGGCGGCGCCCGCTGCGCACGCTCAGCGGGGTGGGGTGTTCGAGCCGCACCTTGCCGGGGTAGCCCACGATGCGCAGCTTCAGCGGCCCTCCCGGTGGCCCCTCCCGGTAGGCCACCAGCTGCCAGCTCTGGTCGTCGAGGTCGCGCAGGCTCTCGAGGCTGCGCAGCACCGGCCGGCCCCGCTCGTCGCTGTGGGCGTGGAGCTGGGCGGCGGCGGGTGCCGGCGCCAGAGCCAGGCCGGCCAGCAGGCACAGCAGACAGAGACTGGCGCTGAGGGCCGCAGGCAGGCGCAGGAACATGGGGGATCAGGCGTCGGCGCTGAGGGCCGGTTGGGCGGCACCGGGGATCTCCTGCCAGTCGGTGTGGGTGGCCCAGAGGGCCCAGATCGCCATGGCCCGCAGGTAGTGGCAGGCGCGGAAGGTGCGGGCCGCCGTGATCGCTTCCGGGGTGCGGAACTGCAGCCCGCCGCTGTACACCTGTTCCACCACGGCGCCGGTGATCGCCAGGGCGGTGTCGGTGTCGTCCATCAGCCGGTAGTAGGCGGCCAGGCCGAAGTTGATGCCGGTCCACACCTCCAGGGGGTGGGTGCCGTCGGGATCCAGGGGAGTGCCATCGCGGCGCAGACCGTTGGCAACCCCCAGCCGGCCGCCCTCGAAGCCCTCGAAGCAGGCCTCGCGAATGGCCTTCAGGGCCGAGCGGGCGCGCTCGTCGGCCACCACCGGGGGCAACCCCAGCAGGCGGGCGTAGAAGTCGCCGCAGAGCTGGTCGGCCATCACCACCGGCGTGCCGCTGCCGGCATCGATGGCGTAGTACTCGCCGGTCCAGAGGAGCCGATCGAAGTTGGACCGGCTCTGCTCCAGCCAATGGCTGAACTGCCGCTGCTCAGCCGAGGTGTCCAGACCCAGCTCAAGCTGCAGCCGCTGGCCCATGGCCAGGGCCGCCTCCAGGGCGGCGATCCAGAGGGCACCGCAGTAGGCGCTCACCCCCTGCAGGGGCCAGTCGTCGAAGGTCTGGTCCGGGGCGCCGCCGTTGTCGGGAAGGCCGTCGTCGTTGGCGTCGAAGGTTTTCAGGTAGCGCAGGGCCTGCACCGCCGCCGGCCAGCAGTCGGCCAGAAAGCGCAGGTCCTCGCCGTCGGGGGCGCAGCGCACGCTGCGCCACACCTGCAGCACGAAGTCGCTGGCCAGGTCCTTCCACAGGTTGCAGTCCTGGTAGGCCGTGTAGTTGCTGGCATCCCAGGGCCGCTCGTTGGGGGCGCCGAGATCATGGGGTGTGGCGCCGGCCAGCTTGCGGGGCGCCTCCACCCGGCCCCGGCCCTGGGTGAAATACCAGCCGATCGGCCGCAGAGTGGGGTCGGCGGCTGGAATGGCGCGGGCGAAGCTGCGCAGCACGCTGCGATCCAGCTCCGGCCACAGCTGCAGCAGGGCGAAGGAGCCGTAGAGCCGCACATCCAGGCTTTCGTACCAGGCGTAGTCGAAGCACTCGAGCACCCCGAAACGCCCCACCGGATCCTCCTGGCTGGCCGCGGTCCAGAGGGTGCCGCCGCTGGCCAGGTCGTAGAGCTCGTTGAACAGGGCCATGCGGATCGGCTCGGGCAGATCCGTGCGCTCCAGCACCGGCTGCTGCCAGGCCGTGATCCGGCCGTGCCAGTCGCGCCAGTTGGACAGCGCTTCGGCGGCGATGGCGGCGGCGTTGTCGCCGCCGGCGCCGAAGACATCGGTGTAGCGGCGCAGCGCCCGGCTGCCGGTGGCGAAGGCTGTCACCGGCAGGTCCCAGCTGATCACCATCGGGATCTCGATCGTCTGGCCGGGCTCCAGGCGCAGGCGCACCGCTAGGGCGGCGCTGGCGGGATCGTGCTCCTGGCTGTGGCGGTCGTTGTTGCTGTCAGGAATGGAGCCGTCGCGGCTGAACGGCTGCCACAGCTCCGCTCCGCTGCCGGCCGGATCCCAGCGGCTGCAGCGCAGGATCTGCAGGCCCGGATGGCGCTCCTGGAGGCCGGCGTCGGTGGCGATGCACCACTGGCCCTGACCCTCGGCGATCGGCTCGCTGCGCTCCCCTTCGAGCAGCACCCCCCTGAGCCCCGGCGCCTCCACCCAGCGGTTGCGCTGGCCGGCGCTGCGGCCGATGGCCGGCACGTAGTTGTGTTCGGGGCTGCCGTCGTCGCGGAACTCGACCGCCGCTGTGGGGTCGGTGTTGGTGAACCAGCCGCAGGTGTTGCGCCAGCTCAGCAGCAGCGACAGCTCCAGGGGCCTGCGGGTGGGGTTGCGCAGGGTCCACACGAACACGGCCAGCGGGTAGCTGCTGCGCCGGTAGTCACCGGGGAGAACCGGGCTGAAGGCCTCGCAGCTGAGCTCGGCCTTGAACACGCCTGTGTAGTGGCAGGCGCTGAGCGGATAGCGGGCGCTGTAGGTGCCGGTTCTGCGCTCGGCGCTGCTGGCCGGATACCAGCTCCAGGCTCCAAGGGGCGGGCCGGCCTCGGGGCGCGAGGCATCCCGCTCGGGCTGCACCGCCAGGGCGTGGGCGCGGCTCTGCTCCCCGTCGCTCTCGAACAGGGCGAACTGGCAGTCGGGGAGGGTGCCGAACCAGTGTTCGCCGCCGTCCAGGTGCCAGAGGTTGAAGCTGCCGTCGGGGGCGCGGCCGATGCAGCCCGCCCCGAGGCCGCCCAGGGGCATGCCGTGGTTGGGGCCGTCGTCCAGGTTGCTGGCGTAGCGCACGGTGTAGGGCGCCTCCCAGCCCAGGCCGATGGGCCGCTGCCAGCTGGCCGGGGGCGCCTGCCAGCCCCTGCGGCCGCCGCTCAGCAGGGAGGTGAGGGCGGGAATGCCGAGGCGCGCCATGGGCAGGACGACGGAAGGGCCGGCCGGAACAGTGCGCCCAGCTTGTCAGAGCTGGCCTGAGGCCTCCTGGTCGATCAGGGCATCGAGGGTGGCGGCGGTGCGCACCAGGGATTGGTAGCGCTGCACCAGCCGCCGGTTGCGCTCCAGCCAGCTGGCGGGGTCGGCGCCGCCCACGCCCACGCCGGGCCCTGTGCAGGGGCCGTGGCCGTCGCCGTCGAGCAGCTCAAGAGCGCCCTGCTGCTGCAGCAGGGCGAGCACCAGTTCGTGCAGGCGCTGGCGGCGATCGCTCATGGGGCAGTAGCGGGCAGGGCGGCGGCAGCGGGCAGGGGGGAGCGGCGCTGGACGTGGCTGAGCATCATGGCGCCAGCCGCCCTGCCGCGCTGAGCCCTGCCCAAGCCTGGATCGATGTGGTGGGCTGTGATGCCTCCGGCCTGGCGGGGCTGCCGCCGGGGCATCGGGCCCTGGTGGCGGACGCCCGGCTGCTGGTGGCGCCGGCGCGCCTGCAGGAGCAGCTGGCCGAGGCCTGTGCCCAGGCCGAGCGGCTCAGCAGCGATCGGCCGGAGCGACTGCTGTCGCGGCTGCGCCAGGCCCTCGAGCGCGGCGAGCCGGCGGTGGTGCTGGCCAGCGGCGATCCGCTCTGGTTCGGCATCGGCCGGTTGCTGGTGCAGGAGCTGGGGGCGGCGGCGCTGCGTTTCCACCCCGCTCCCAGCTCCCTGCAGCTGGCCTTTGCCCGCCTCGGCCGCCCCTGGCAGGACGCTCGCTGGATCAGCCTCCACGGCCGTGAGCCCGAGCCCCTGGCGGCGGCCCTGCAGCAGCGGCCGCCGGCCCTGGCGGTGCTCACCGACCCGGGCCGCGGCGGGGCCGACGCGGTGCGGCGGATCCTGCGGGCCTCGGGCCTGGAGGCCGCCTACGCCTTCTGGCTGTGCGAACGGCTGGGCCATGGGGCCGAGCGGGTGCAGCGGCTGGCGCCGCAGGCCCCGCTGCCGGTCGATCTCGATCCGCTGCACCTGGTGCTGTTGATCGCCGAACCGCCAGCACCGCCGGCCGATCCGGCCGTCCTGCCCCTGTTCGGCCTCGACGACGGCCTGTTTCTGCAGCATGACGACCGCCCCGGGCTGATGACCAAACGGGAGGTGCGCATCCAGCTGCTGGCCGATCTGGAGCTGCCCGCGCGCGGGGTGCTCTGGGACATCGGCGCCGGCGTGGGCTCCATCGGCCTGGAGGCGCTGCGGCTGCGCCCCGCACTCCAGGGCTGGTTTGTGGAGCAGCGCGGCGGCGGTGGAGCCCTGATCGCCGCCAACGCCGCGCGGCTGGGGGTGGTGCCGGCCGGGGTGGTGGAGGGCCGGGCGCCCGCGGCCCTGGCGGAGCTGCCGGACCCGGACCGCGTGCTGTTGGGCGGCGGCGGCCGGGAGCGGGGGGCGGTGCTGGCGGCGGTGCTGGAGCGGCTGTGCCCCGGCGGGCTGGTGGTGGTGCCCCTGGCCACGCTGGAGGCCCTGGCGGAGCTGCGGTCGCTGCTGGAGCAGGCCGGGCTGGCCGTGCGGGTGGCGCAGCATCAGGCCTGGCGGGGTGCTCCCCTGGCCGACGGCACCCGCCTGGCGCCGCTCAATCCGGTGCTGGTGCTGGTGGCTCGCCGCCCCTGAGGACCCGGCTGTCCAGGGGTTCGATGGTCACCGGCGTGGCGGCCGTGATCCCCAGCCGCTTCGCTTCCCCGGCCGCCAGCTCCAGCACCCCGTCCACCGGCTGATCGGGGCCGTAGCTGGGGCAGGGCAGGCGCATGCAGGGCTGGACGTCGGCCTCGATCGCCAGCACCCGGCCGTCACGCACGAACAGCATGTCCAGCGCCGCGGGGGTGCGGTGCATCCAGAAGCGCGCCACCGCCGGCGGCTGGTAGGGGAACCACATGCCCCGCAGGGGCGGCAGAGGCGGACGCAGCTGCAGCCCCAGGGCCTGGCGGCGAGGGGTGTCGGCCACCTCCAGCTCGATGCAGCGCTGGGGCGTCAGGCACCAGCGGGCCGTGATCGGCAGCAGCTGGGGTGGTCCCTGATCCCCCCGTGCCCGCAGCGCGGCCGGGGGCATCAGCAGGCCGGCCAGGGCCAGGCCCAGCAGTGGCAGGCCCCGCAGCACCGGGAGCGTCAGCGCCACAGGTGGCTTGGGCGCCGCGGGCCTCAACCGCCACCTCCCAGCTGGGGAGGGCCGGCGCTGAGGCAGTAGCCCTGGCCCCGGACGGTGTGGATCAGGCGCCGCTCGCCCCCCTGCTCCAGCTTCTGGCGCAGGTAGCGCACATAGACCTCGATCACGTTGCTGGCCATGCCGCGGTCGTCGTTCCACACCTGCCGCAGGATCTGATCGCGGCTCACCACCGTCCCCTGGCGCTCCAGCAGCAGCAGCAGCAGCTGGTATTCCCGGGCGGTGAGGGCCACCGTGCGGTTGCCGCGCTTCACCTGGCGGCTGGTGGGGTTGAGGCTGAGGTCGGCCACCTGCAGCAGCGTCGAGGACTGGCCGCCGCGACGCCGCAGGTTGAGCTGCAGCCGCAGCCGCATCAGCAGGTCGCTGGCACCCAGGCCAGGCAGCCAGAAGTCATCGGCGCCGGCGCTCAGGCAGCGCACCCGCTCCTCCAGAGAGTCGGCCGCCACCGCCAGCAGGATCGGCACGCCGGCGAACCGCCGACGCAGGGCGGCTATCTGTCCCTGCGCCTGGGGCCCCAGCAGCACCAGATCCGGCCCCGCTCCTGGGGCCTCCGGGTTCCGCTCCACGGCGTAGCCGGAGGCCTCCAGCCGGGCCGCCAGGGCCTCGGCCTCCGGCCCCAGCAGCAGCAGCCGGGCCGGACTCACTGCAGTTCCCCGTTGCCCGGTTTGGCCACGTGGGGCAACCCCCAGCCCAGCTTGTTGCGCAGCACCCCGAAGAACTCGTGGTCGGCCAGCCGCACGAAGCGCACCGGATGCTCGCTGCGGCGGATCAGGATCCGGTCCTCGGGCCAGATGTAGCAGCCGGCACTGCCGTCCACCACCATCATCAGCCGCTCCGGCGTGGCCGGAAACACCGTCACAGGCTCGCGGTCGCTGAACACCAGCGCCCGCGAGGCCAGGGAATGGGGGGCGATGGGCGTAAGCTGCAGCACCGGGCAGTCGGGGGTGATCACCGGCCCGCCGGCGCTGAGGGCGTAGGCGGTGGAGCCGGTGGGGGTGGAGAGGATCACACCATCGGCGGCGATGTCCACCGGGGCATGGCGGCCGATGGCGATCTCGAAGTGGCACATCGAGGTGAGCGGCTCGCGGTGCAGGGCCATCTCGTTGAGGCAGAGCACCTCCCAGCGGCGCTGTTCGCTGCGCATCACGCTGACCACCAGCATGCTGCGCTCCTCCACCGTCCAGCGGCCGCTGATCACGCGCTCGAGGGCGTCGTCAAGCTGGTGCAGGTAGGCCTCGGCCAGAAAACCCAGGTGGCCGGTGTTGATGGTGAGGATCGGCACGCCGATCGGGGCCGTCTGGCGGGCTGCCGAGAGCACGGTGCCGTCGCCGCCGAGCACCACAGCCAGTTCCAGCTCGTCGCTGAAGTGGGCCGGCACGCAGGCCCGGTAGCCGCGGTTGCGCAGGTGCTGGTCGGGGTTGGCAAAGCCCACCATGCCCCCGGAACTGCTCACCCGACGCACCTCCCAGCCGTGGCCGCTGAAGCGCTCCTCGAGCGCATCGGCGGTGGCCACGGCCAGGGTCTTGCCGTCATTCACGATCAGTCCGACGCGGGGCACCGATCGCTGGGCGGGGGGCCCGTCGAGTTTATGGGCCGGCTTCAGAACTGCTCCAGGAAGCGCAGATCGCTGGTGTAGAGGCGGCGGATGTCGTCGATGCCATGGCGCACCATGCAGAAGCGCTCCACCCCCAGGCCGGCGGCGAAGCCGCTCCAGCGCTCCGGATCCAGCCCCATGCCCTCCAGCACGGCGGGATCGACCATGCCGCAGCCCATCACCTCCAGCCAGCGGCCCCGCCACTGCACGTCCACCTCAGCGCTGGGTTCGGTGAAGGGGAAGTAACTGGCGCGGAAGCGCACCGGCAGGTCGCCGAAGAAGCGCTGCAGAAAGGCCGTCACCGTGCCGCGCAGGTGGGTGAAGGCCAGGCCCTCGTCGATGGCCAGCACTTCCACCTGATGAAACACCGGCGAGTGGGTGGCATCCACGGCGTCGCGGCGGTACACGCGCCCCGGGGCGATCACCCGCACCGGCGGCGGGTTGGTCTCCAGGTGGCGGATCTGCACCGGCGAGGTGTGGGTGCGCAGCAGCCGGCCGTCCTGGAGGTAGAAGGTGTCCTGCATGTCCCGGGCCGGGTGGTGCTCAGGGATGTTCAGGGCCGTGAAGTTGTAGTGGTCGGTCTCGATCTCCGGGCCCTCCGACACCCGGTAGCCGAGGCCACTGAAGATGTCCACGATCTCCTCGATCGTGCTGATCAACGGGTGGCGATGGCCCACCGGCACGTAGCTGCTGGGGGCCGTGACATCCAGGCATTCACGGGCGATGCGCTCTTCCAGCGCCGCCGCTTTCACCGCCTGCAGGCGCGCGCCGAGCTGCTGCTGCACCTGTTGCTTGAGCACATTGGCCCGCTGGCCGATCACGGGACGATCAGCGCCCGGCAGCTTGCCCATGGCCCCCAGCACGGCCGAGAGCCGGCCCTTCTTGCCCAGCAGGCCCACCCGCAGCTCCTCCAGCTCGCTGGCGCTGCCTGCGGCGGCAATGGCGGCCGCCGCCTCGCTCTCCAGCTGCTGGAGCTGGGCGCTGAGATCCTCAAGCGACACGGTGACGCCCACGACAAACCCGCTGGTAATGGCCAGGGGGAGACTGTACGAAGCAGTCCCGCGAACCCATGGCCCCCCTGAGGATCCTGATCAGCAACGACGACGGGGTCTTCGCCGGCGGGATCCGCACCCTGGCCAACGCCGCCAACGCCCGCGGCCACCACGTCACCGTCGTCTGCCCCGACCAGGAACGCTCCGCCACCGGCCATGGCCTCACTCTGCAGACGCCGATCCGGGCGGAGCGGGCCGATGAGCTGTTCGATGACGGCATCAGCGCCTGGGCCTGCAGCGGCACCCCCAGCGACTGCGTCAAGTTGGCGCTCTTCTCCCTGCTCGATGAGTGGCCGGATCTGGTGCTCTCGGGCATCAACCACGGCCCCAACCTGGGCACCGACGTGCTCTATTCCGGCACGGTGAG
>JAWOBH010000085.1:0-3185 GCA_046498125.1 Prochlorococcaceae cyanobacterium
TGGTGGGCGGCATCACCAGCGAAGAGGAGGAGGCCGAGCTGCTGCGCCTCAACGCCTGGATGGCCGAGCAGGTCCTCCCCCTGGGCACCCTCGCCTACGACTTCGCCGACCCTATCACAGATGAGCAGCGCGCGGTGTTGGATCTGGCCTGGCCCAACGGCATCCAGGAAGAACTCAGCCAGCCCGTGGCTGTGCTGCTCAACGAAGAGCCCGCGACCCTCGCGCTGGCCAGCGCCGCCGGGTTCCGCTGCTTCACCTCTCAATCCCCCTTCCGCACCGATGTGGAGCGGGAGATCCTCAGCCTGGACCCGGTGGCTGCATGACGCCTGCCGAGGTACCGATGTGTCGGATCATCGCCGGCCCCAACGGAGCTGGCAAAACAACCTTTGCCCTCACCTACCTCCGCCAGTTCCCTGAAGCCCAGTCCTTCGTCAATGCTGATCTGATTGCCGCAGGCCTCTCGCCCCTGGCCCCGCAGTTGCAGCTGGTGGCTGCCAGTCGCCTCATGCTGGCGGAGATCGAGGGCCATGTCACGGCCGGCAGGAGTTTTGCCTTCGAGACCACCCTCTCCGGACGGGGCTACCAGCTCAACGCCTACGCCCCAGCGGTAGACCACATGCTCTGCAACATGAACAGCGGCCCCAACCCGGCGCCCGTCTTCTCCCAGAGCGGTGCCGAGCGCACCATCCTTGATCCCGTGCTCTACGCCCAACTCCTTGCGCTGGCCCGATGAATCGCGCCCTCTCCCCCAGCGATCAACAGATCCTCACCGCTCTCCAGCAGGCCGTAGCCGCCGAGCTGGAGCGCAAACGGCGTCTTGGCCAGTATGTGGTGACCTGGCAGGACGGCAAGCCCCTGCTGCAGGGGCCTGATGCTCCGCAGACCACATCGAGTTCATCGAACGCCTCAACAACGGCGCCATGATCCGCCGCTGCCGTGAGGCTGGTCAGCCCGAAACATCCGTACGTCCTCAGCCACTGGGGAAGAAACTCAAGAAGAAGCCCAGGAGTAGGTCGTTGCCAAGCCCACCAAGGCCCGTGATGGATCCACCAAGCCGGGGGCGTGGGTTGTACGTTCCCCATAGCCAGGAGGCTGGGTCATGAGCGGCGACGGCTTCGAACGGGCCACCCAGAATCGGGTGATCAGCCTCTTCCATGAGAAGTTGCGCTATCGCTACCTGGGCGACTGGAAAGACCGCACCAGCAACAGCAACATCGAAGAAGGCATCCTCACCGCCTATCTCCAGCGTCGTGGCTACAGCGTTGCCGAAATCAGCGGTGCCCTCTATCAGCTCACAGGTGCGGCAGACATTGGCCAGACAGGACTCTATGAAGCCAACCGCAAGGTCTACTCACTGCTGCGCTAAGGGATCCAGGTCAAAGCCACCGCCAATCAACCCACCAGCACGGTCTCCCTGATCGACTGGCACACCCCTGAAGCGAACGACTTCGCCATCGCCGAGGAGGTCACCCTCAAGGGGCCCCAGGAGCGGCATCTGGATCTGGTGCTCTACGTGAATGGCATTGCCATCGGCGTGATCGAGCTCCAACGCAGCCGCATCAGCATCGGGGATGGCATCCGCCAAAACCTCTCCATCCTGGCTGCCTGGTACCGCAGCCAGCTCAGATATGAAGCCATCAGCCTGATCGACAAGTGGCAGCAAAGGCTTCATGTGAAAGCCAACAAGCTCTTCATTCAGGCGATGACCCGTCAATGGGGAAGTTGTAACACCTCGACCCGCAACATTCGCTTGAATACGCAGCTCGCCCAGAAGCCAAAGGATTGCCTTGACTATGTGACCCTCCACGAGCTCGCCCATCCACGCGTGCCACGTCATGGAGAGGAGTTCATTGCCCCCCTGGATTCCCACCTTCCCGATTGGGAAGAACGTCGTCGATTGCTCAACAATCTGCCCCCATCCGTGGCTGATCCGTCAGGCTCGCTCCTTCTTCACAACAACTCACCTCTCCAAGCCTAGATTTAGTCCTGGATCCAGCCCTGCTGTGTTCTTCCCCCAGAGCACATAGGGCATCGGGGTCAGCTTCTTATTCACAACCTCCTCACTCTTGAGGTGCTCAACGGGGGTGACGACAAGGTCAGCATTGTCATGTGCTCTGAATGCCGGTGCGGCTCAGAGCCTTCAATTCACCACGCGCCTGGCTTTGGCGTCCTTCGCCGGCTTCGCCATGGCGTCCACACCGGTCCCGATCGTCCTCCACGATCACACCAAGCCCGGCATCCCCTGGCGGGTGTTCATCCATCCCGAGCTCTGCTCTGAGGACGCCGTGGTGGTGCTCTTCCTCAAGCGGGGCAGGGCCGGATGAGCTACCCGACCTTCCTGGCCATGGAGATCATGTCGGCCCCCTGATCGGCCGCCTCCGCCTGCGATGGCTGCGGGTCCGTTGCTGGCTGCCGGAGCAATGCTGGATTTGCGCCTTCCCGCCTTGAACCATGGTCGACTCGGACCCCCGCCACGAGCGCCTTGCCGAACTGCGCCGCCAACTGGCCGAACTCAACGGCAAAGGCCGGCAGACCGCTCCTGGCTCCCCTGAGCGCGATGCTGTGCTGGAGGCGTGGGCACCGGTCCATGGCGCGGTGCTGGCCCTGGCCGAGGAGCTGGAGGGCGAGGAGTAGCCACCCAAGACTCTCGCCTGATCTCCGCCCCTCAGGTCATCAGAAGGCCAGTGCTGATGCGGTGCTGCCTGGGCTCGGCTCCGGGCGGATCGATGGGCCGCGGCGGCATGGTCGCCCGCAGCCGCACCCGGGCACCCGCCACATCGAGGGTGACCCCATGACCCCTGAGCTTCAGAGCGGCGTTCTGGCGGGCCAGCCAGGGGTCGGAGCGGGGCACCGGATTGGCCTAACCACTTGCCTAATCGCGGTCGATTCGGGCCGATTTGCCTGGCAATTTGCCTAAATCCGGCGCCCTGCAGAAGCCGTTTCCGCGGCCTTGGCTTTGCTCAGATCGCTTGCTGAAACTGGCTTCTCGGTGGCACGGGGCTGGCGGGACTCGAACCCACGACCTACGGTTTAGGAAACCGTCGCTCTATCCGGCTGAGCTACAGCCCCAGGGCCGAGCCTGAGCCCAGCGCCGCGCCATTATCCGCCACGGGCGATGATGGGCGGGAAAGCAGGCGAGGTGATCGCGATCGGGGGGCTGGCGGTCTTCGGGCCGGTGGTCCGCC
>JAWOBH010000149.1:0-12752 GCA_046498125.1 Prochlorococcaceae cyanobacterium
CGGCTCTCGGCCATTGAAGACTTCATCGGCCGGGGCGACCGCCGCCTGGCGCCGGTGATCGAGGCCGCCTGGCGGGCCGGGGCGGGCCTCGATGCCTGGTTCGAGTCGGCCGAGCGCAGCTACGCCGCCTGGACCGGCGCGATCGAGGCCGCCGGCCTGGGCGGGCGCTACCGCCAGCTGGAGCTGGGGGCCTGGAGCGCGGCCGAGGCGATGGAGACGGCCGATCTGGAGGCCTTCTGCCGCCAGCCCCTGCCCTGGGACCACATCGACTCGGGGCTGGACAAGCGCTGGCTGGCCGACGATCTGCAGCGGGCCCTGGCGGCCGCCGTGGTGCCCGATTGCTCGTTTGCGGGCTGCAGCAGCTGCGGCGTGTGCGGGCCGGAGCTGGGCCACAACGTGGTGATCCCACCGCCAGCGATTCCGCCGGCCCTGCCCCAGCGGGCTCCGGCCAGCGAGCGGGTGTGCCGGCTGCGCATGGGTTTTGCCAAGACCGGCTCCCTGGCCCTGATCAGCCATCTCGACACCCTGCGCCTGCTGGAGCGGGCCCTGCGCCGCAGTGGATTGCCGGTGAGCTTCAGCGGCGGCTTCCATCCCCTGCCGCGGCTGCAGCTGGCCCTGCCCTTGCCTCTGGGGGTGGAGGGTGAAGGCGAGTGGCTGGATCTGGAGTTCACCCAGCCCCTCGATCCGGACGCGGCCCGCAGCCGGCTGCAGCGCGAGTTGCCGCCGGAGTTCCTCCTGCTCACGGTGGTGGCGGTGCCCAGCTTCGGGCCCAGCCTGTCCCAGGAACTGGCCGCGGCCCACTGGTGTTTTGAGCTGTGGGCCGAGGGTCCTGAGGCCGCCCCCAGCCGGGCCACCTGGCGCCAGGGGGTCGCTGCTCTGCTGGCCGCCGGAAGCCTGATCTGGCACGACCGCGACAAGAAGGGCCGGCCCCGCCAGCGCGAGTGCCGGCCGGCCCTGCTGGATCTGCGCCTGCTGCACGCCGATGGCGCCCCCACCGAGCCCCTGGGCCACGTGCTGCTGGCCCTGGAGGCGACGGTGGATGGGGCCGGCCGCAGCCTCCGTCCCGACCAGTTGGCCCACTGGCTGGGGGGCGAGCTGGGGCGGTCGCTGCACTGCCAGCAGCAGCGCCGCACGGCCCTGCTGCTGGCAGAAAGGTCGTCGTCGCCTGCGTGTTAATGTCCCAATCAGGCGACACCGCTGTCTGCCGCAAGCTTTCCGCCGCCCCGCGCAGCGCCACAAGCTCTCCGCGCGCCACCAGCATCCGGTGGTTCTCCGCAGGGTGATGCCCCAGGGCCATCCCAGCGAGCGATCCACCGGTCCAGCTTCACCCCTTCGGCTCTGGATCCCGTCACGGTCTTCGATCCCGTTTTTTCGATCCCGTTCCTGGTCTCCAGCGCTGCATCGGTGAGCCATCCGTTGCCTCAACCCCCGTCTTCCCTGCTTTCCCGGTCGCGTACCGATCCGAAAGCGTCCTGACTTCCGCAGCAGCCTGTGGCTGCTGGCCCCCAATCCTCCCCCATCCGGTTTTCCGCGGCCGCCGTACTCAGGGCCGGGTTGCGGATGGTTCATTCACCACACCCATGCCCCAGCAGATCGTCATTGCCGAGCAACTGCGGATCGCCGCGGTTCTCACTGATGAACGTGTTGATGAACTGATCGTTGCCCAGGGTCGTTACCAGATCGGTGACGTGTATCTGGGCACTGTGGAGAATGTTCTTCCTGGTATCGACGCCGCCTTTGTGAACATTGGCGAGAGCGAGAAGAACGGCTTCATTCACATCACCGACCTTGGCCCTCTGCGCCTCAAGAAGGGTGGAGCCGGCATCACCGAACTGCTCGAGCCCAAGCAGAAGGTGCTGGTGCAGGTGATGAAGGAGCCCACCGGCACCAAGGGGCCGAGGCTCACGGGCAACCTGGCCCTGCCTGGCCGCTTCCTGGTGCTGCAGCCCCATGGTCAGGGGGTGACCATCTCCCGCCGCATCGACGGCGAGCACGAGCGCAACCGCCTGCGCGCCCTCGGGGTGCTGATCAAGCCACCCGCCGCCGGCCTGCTGGTGCGCACCGAAGCCGAAGGGGTGCCTGAGGATCAGCTGATCGACGATCTCGAGGCGCTGCTGCGCCAGTGGGAGGCGATCCAGACGGCGGCCGAATCGGCATCCCCGCCGGTGCTGCTGAATCGCGACGAAGACTTCATCCACCGGGTGCTGCGCGACCTCTACAGCCCTGAGGTCCAGCGCGTGGTGGTGGACACCCCCGGTGCGGTGGCCCGGGCCAACGCCTTCCTGGGGGTCGACCACGCCAATGTGTTGGTGGAAGCCCACGGCGAGCCCGCCGAGATCCTCGAGCACTATCGGGTGAATGCCACCATCCGCGACGCGCTCAAACCGCGGGTGGATCTGCCCTCCGGCGGTTACGTGATCATCGAGCCCACCGAGGCCCTCACCGTTGTCGACGTCAACTCCGGCTCCTTCACCCGCTCCGCCAACGCCCGCGAGACGGTGCTGTGGACCAACTGCGAAGCGGCCGTGGAGATCGCCCGCCAGCTGAAGCTGCGCAACATCGGCGGCGTGGTCATCGTCGACTTCATCGACATGGACTCCCGCCGCGACCAGCTGCAGCTTCTGGAGCACTTCACCCAGGCCCTGCGCGACGACACCTCCAGGCCCCAGATCGCCCAGATCACCGAGCTCGGGCTGGTGGAACTCACGCGCAAGCGCCAGGGGCAGAACATCTACGAGCTCTTCGGTCGCGCCTGTCCCACCTGCGGTGGCCTGGGCCATGTGGCCGTGCTGCCCGGCAGCGACACCCTCCAGCCCCTGGCCAGCACGGCCGGGCTGGTGCGCTCCGCCGCGTCCGCCCGGGCCGGGGTGCAGTCCCCCGGCGCCGACACCGAGGCCGGCTCCTCCGGTCGCCGCCGCCGCGGCAGCCGTGGCCGCTCCGGGGCCGCGGCTGCCGCGGACTTCCCGGCGACCTCCGGGGCGCCGCTGGACGAGGGGATGGTCGCCAGCGCCAGCGCGATCCCGGCGCCTGAATCGGCGATGACCACCGCCAGCCCTGGCGGCGGTCGCCGCGCCGAACCCGAGCTGGTGGCGGTGCCCATGGATGCCGAGCAGGAGGAGGTGTACGGCTGGCTGGGGCTCGATCCCACCCTGCTGCTCGACACTCCTCCCAGCGGCGAGAACGCAGTGGTTCGGGTGATCCGGCCGGATGCCGATCCCGAGTCCGTGCTGGAGGACGCCCGCCGTGAGCTGGTGGCCAGCGGTTCACGGCGCCGCCGGGGGCGCGGCGGGCGGGGCAGCGCTGATGCACCGACGCGGGCCACGGCCACTGCCAGCCTGGTCCCACAGGACAGCCCTGCCAGTCCGGCCCCGGTGGAGATCACGCCGTTGCCGCTCCGGCTCCAACCTGAACCGGTGGTCACCGTCTCCGTGCCCACCCGGGATCCGGAGGCCGCCCCTGCAGCCCCGGTGCCAGTCCCTGCAGCAGCAGCTCCTGCGCCGGAAGCCGCGGCTGAGGACAGCGACCTGCCCCGCCGCCGCCGCCGTCGCTCCTCGGCCACCAGCTGAGCGCGGCCGCGGTGGATTTCGACCCCTGGCTGGGGCGTGAGCCGCAGCACTGCGCCGGCGTCGATGAGGTGGGTCGGGGCTGCCTGTTCGGCCCGGTGTTCGCGGCGGCGGTGGTGCTGCCGGGCGCGGCGGTCGCGCCCCTGCTCGCCCTTGGCCTGGGCGACAGCAAGGCCCTCACGGTCCGCCGCCGCGCCGCCCTGGTGCCCCAGATCCGCCAGCGTGCCCGCGCCTGGGCCCTCGGCCAGGCCGCGGCGGCCGAGGTCGACCGCCTCGGCATCCGCGTCGCCACGGAACGCGCCATGCTGCGGGCTCTGCACAAACTGCCAGCCGCGCCGGAGCTGCTGATCGTGGATGGGGTGCTTCCCTTGCGGGGCTGGGGCGGCATCCAGGCCACCCTGGTCCGGGGCGACCAGCGCTGCCCGGCGATCGCCGCCGCCAGCGTGCTCGCCAAGCAGGCCCGTGACCAGCTCCTGCGGGAGCTGGCCGGGCGCTACCCCGGCTATGGCCTTGAGCGCCATGTGGGCTACGGCACGGCCCAGCACCGCCAGGCCCTGCTGGAGCTGGGCATCACCCCCCTGCATCGCCGCAGCTTCCTGCGTCGCCTACCCGGGCTCACCCCTGGCGACACCAGTGCCGGAAGTCCTCCACCACCTGCTGGCCCACCCGGCCCTTGATGCCCAGCAGGATGCCGGAGAGCAGGGAGCGGCCGGTGCTCTCCAGCACCCGGGGGGGGATCAGCTTGAGCAGGGGCGGCTGGCTCACCTGCACGCTGAGGCTGGCTTCCCCTTCCAGGCCCTGCTCGCCGGCCTCCAGCCAGGAGTTCAGGGTGAGCTGAAAGTCATCCACCAGCCCCAGGCCATCCAGTTCGCAGTCGAGCGCCTCCAGCTCCAGCCGCCCAGGGCTGGCGTGGGTACGCAGCTCAACCACCGGCTGGATCTGCAGCTGGAACACCTGCAGCCGCGTCACGGTGTAGGTGTAGTGCTGGGGGGCGAGCCGCTCCAGCTGGCTGGCACCGAGCATGGCCTGCAGCACCCGTTCCTCCTCGTTCAGATAGCGAACCAGTCGATCGCTCTGGTGGGGGATCGGCAGTTTGAGCCGCTGGGTTGCGCTGAACGCGAGGGGCATGGCCTGCGGCCCGGCGCGTCATGATCCTATCGACCCGAGTCCGGGCCCTCGCTCAGCCCAGCAGTCTTGATGCGCATCGCCTTCCTCGGCCCCGTTGGCACCTATGGAGAACAGGCGGCGCTGCAGTTGATGCAGCTCGAGGCCCTGGAGGATGCCGAGCTCGTGCCCCAGCAGGGCATCCGGGCCGTCATCCAGGCCCTGGCGGGAGGCCAGTGTGAGGCTGCCGTGGTTCCGGTGGAGAACTCCGTGGAGGGCGGGGTCACGGCCTGCCTCGATGCCCTCTGGGAACATCCCGATCTGGCCATCGCCCACGCCCTGGTGCTGCCCATTCGTCACGCCCTGCTGGGAAGCGGGCCTCTGGAGGGCATCAGCGAGGTGCTCTCCCATCCCCAGGCCCTGGCCCAGTGCAGCCAGTGGCTGGCGGAGCACCTGCCCCATGCTCTGCAACTGCCCACCAGCTCCACCGCCGCCGCCGCCCGCATGGTGGCCGGCAGCCGGTTCCGGGCCGCGATCGCCTCCCGCCAGGCCGGCAGTGAGCACGACCTCACCGAGCTGGCCTATCCGATCAACGACGCCGCCGGCAACTGCACCCGCTTTCTGCTGCTGCGCCGTGGCCCCCGGGGGCGCAGCGGGCCGATGGCCAGCCTGGCCTTCTCGCTGCGCTCCAACCAGCCTGGTGCGCTGCTGCGGGCGCTGGCCTGTTTCGCCCACCGCCAGCTCAACATGAGCCGGATCGAATCGCGCCCGTCGAAGCGCGAACTGGGGGAATACATCTTCTTTGTGGATCTGGAGCTGCCACCGGACGAGCAGAACCCTGCCGCTGCACTGGCGGCTGCCCTCGAGGAGCTCGACCCGCTCTGCGAGCACCTCACGCTGTTCGGCGCCTATCCGCTCACCAACCTGGCCTGAGGGCTGCCCTTGCGGCCCCGGAACACGCCGAACTGCATCAGCCCGCTGGCGAAGGCCCAGTGCATCAGCAGGATGGTGGGGGTTTCGCGCAGGCCCTGAAGCACGGCCCGGGGGCCAAGCCCCAGCACGGCGCCGGGCCGCCGCACCCCCTCGAGGATCGAATCGATCCAGGAGGGCAGCGTCGCCGCTGTCCAGTCAGCGGTCTCCACGGTCAGCCCGCCGGCCCAGGGGCTGGCTTCGAGGTTGCGGCGCAGCGAACGGATGCTCGCAAACTCGGGGTGGGCCCACTGCTCGAGCAGCTGACGCATCACCCAGCGCTCCCGTCTGGTCATGGCCCCATCGGCGGGATCGCGCCGGTTCCAGTCGGCCACCGCCAGCCGGCCGCCGGGCCGCAGCACCCGCAGCAGCTCATCGGCGTAGCGCTGCTTGTCGGGCATGTGCGGAGAGGCTTCCACGCTCCACACCGCATCGAAGCTGCCATCGGGCAGGTCGAGGGCCAGGGCGTCCATCACGGCGAAGCGGCAGTGGCTCAGATCGGCCGGGGTGAGGTCGCGGGCGCGGGCGATCTGGGCCCCGCTGATGCTGATGCCGAGCACCTCCAACCCGTAATCCCGGGCCAGGATGCGGGCGCTGCCGCCGATGCCGCAGCCCACATCCAGCACCGTGGAGCCACGGGGCAGCTGATCCAGAGCGCTCCAGCGCACCAGTTCGTGCACGAAAGCCACCTTGGCCTGACGGAAATCGACGGCAGCCGGGCGGGCCGGAGGATCCCCGTAGTGGCCCAGATGGATGTGATCGCCCCAGAGGCGCTCCAGCAGGCGGTCATCAGTCCAGCGGTCGTAGGCCGCTGCCACGCTGCTGCCGTCGGTGTAGCGGCGGTTGCGTTGGAACCACAGGGCTGTGCCGATGGCGGCCGCTCCCAGGGTGGTGAGGCCAGCGGCCAGGGGCCAGCTCACAGGGGTCATCGAGAACGGAGGAGGCCCCTGGGGCCTATTGGGGCTGGAAGGTGTCCTTCAGCACGGTGCGGGCCGCGAGCTGACGACGGGTGTGATCGAGCAGCTGGAACTCCTGGCGCAGGCGTTCGCCCGTGTCCGTCACCTCCAGCAGGGCCTGCTGTTGATCGGCCACCGGCCCACCCAGGTGGGCGCCGATCCAGAACGAGAGTTCCCGGGGAAGATCGGGCAGATCGCTGGGAAGCTGGGCCGGTTTGCCCACCAGCTTGGCGGTGAGTTCCACCACATCCTGGAGGGCCTGCCGCACCTCGCCGGCCAGCACCCCGAGATCGTTGCCGGAAGTGGGGGTCTCGTCTTCGATCCAGCTCACCAGACCGACGCGGAAGGGCGCTTCGCGCACGATGTCCAGCACCCGGAAGCGCTGCTGACCCATGGTCACGATGTTGCTGCGGTCGTCCTCCTGGGTCTGGCAGTGGATCACTTCGGCGCAGCAGCCCACATCCGCCATCCGGCGCGTCTGAGGATCCCAGCGCACCACGCCGAAGCGCTGATCCTCTTCCATCACGGTGCGCAGGAGCATGCGGTAGCGCGGCTCGAAGATGTGCAGGGGCAGCACTTCCTGGGGGAAGAGCACCACATCGGGCAGAGGAAACAGGGGCAGCTCCCTGACGGCCAGTTCTGCCATGGCTTGTTCAGGAGGTGCCCATTGATCCTAGGGAGATGGCCTCTGCAGGCGCGGCCTGATCAGAGTTTCACCTCGATGTCCACGCCGCTGGGCAGATCGAGCTTCATCAGCGCGTCGATGGTCTTGGCCGAGGGGCTGTAGATGTCGATGATCCGGCGGTGGGTGCGGGTTTCGAAGTGTTCGCGCGAGTCCTTGTCCACATGGGGGGAGCGCAGCACGCAGTAGATCTTTCGCTTGGTGGGCAGGGGGATCGGCCCGATCGCGGTGGCGGCGGTGTGATCGGCCGTTTCAATGATTTTGTCGCAGGACAGATCCAGCATGCGGCGATCAAAGGCCTTCAGGCGGATGCGGATCTTCTGCTGGGCGATGGTGGCGGACATGGCAGGCGGGGTGCTGCTGTGGAGCCGGAACGGCTGCACAGGCTGGGAGAGGTTGTCGAGGTGCTGGACTGGGAGTTGGCGAGGGGGCGCAGATTGCGCCCCCTCGTTCCGATCAGGCGATGATCTTGGACACGACGCCGGCACCGATGGTGCGGCCGCCTTCGCGGATGGCGAAGCGCATACCCTGCTCGATGGCCACCGGGCAGATCAGCTCGCCGGTCATCTTGATGCGGTCACCCGGCATCACCATTTCCACGTTGGCACCGTCATCGGAGGTGAAGGCAGTGATCTGGCCGGTCACATCCGTGGTGCGGATGTAGAACTGCGGGCGGTAGCCGGCGAAGAAGGGGGTGTGGCGCCCGCCTTCTTCCTTCTTGAGCACATACACCTCGCCCTCGAACTTGGTGTGGGGGGTGATGGAACCGGGCTTCACCAGCACCATGCCGCGCTCGATGTCTTCCTTCTGGATGCCGCGCAGCAGCAGACCGACGTTGTCACCGGCCATCCCCTCATCGAGGAGCTTGCGGAACATCTCCACCCCGGTCACGGTGGACTTGCGGGTGTCGCGGATGCCAACGATCTCGATCTCTTCGCCCACCTTCACCTTGCCGCGCTCGATGCGGCCGGTGGCCACGGTGCCGCGACCGGTGATGGAAAACACATCCTCAACGGCCATCAGGAACGGCTTGTCGATTTCGCGCTCAGGTTCGGGGATCGACTCATCGACCGCCGCCATCAGCTCGTCGACCTTGGCTTCCCACTCGGCGTCGCCCTCGAGGGCCTTGAGGCCGGACACCTTGATCACCGGGATGTCATCGCCAGGGAAGTCGTAGCTGCTCAGCAGCTCGCGCACCTCCAGTTCCACCAGCTCGAGGATCTCCTCGTCATCCACCATGTCGCACTTGTTGAGGGCCACCACCAGGGCGGGCACACCCACCTGCTTGGCCAGCAGGATGTGCTCCTTGGTCTGGGCCATGGGGCCGTCGGTGGCGGCCACCACCAGGATGGCGCCGTCCATCTGGGCGGCTCCGGTGATCATGTTCTTCACGTAGTCCGCGTGGCCCGGGCAGTCCACGTGGGCGTAGTGCCGGTTACCGGTTTCGTATTCCACGTGGGCGGTGTTGATGGTGATACCGCGCTCACGCTCCTCCGGGGCGCCATCGATCTGGTCGTAGGCCTGGGCCTTGGCCTGACCCTTTTTGGCCAGCACGCTGGTGATGGCGGCAGTGAGGGTGGTCTTGCCGTGGTCAACGTGGCCGATGGTGCCGATGTTGACGTGGGGTTTGTTCCTTTCGAACTTCTCGCGAGCCATTGGAGGAAAGAATCGGGGGGGTAGAGAGTGGGCGAAAGATCAGGACTTGCCCTGATTCTTGGAGATGATGGCCTCGGCCACATTGCGAGGAACTTCCTCGTAATGGCTGAATTCCATCGAGAAGATACCCCGACCCTGGGTCATGGATCGGAGCTGGGTGGCGTAGCCGAACATTTCGGCCAGGGGCACCTTGGCCTGGACCTTGGAGAGCCCATCGTCGACGGACTGCCCCTCGACCTGGCCGCGGCGGGAGGAGAGATCGCCGATGACCGAGCCCAGGTAGTCCTCGGGCACCTCGACCTCCACCTTCATCATCGGCTCAAGCAGCACAGGATTGCACTTCTTGACGCCGTCCTTGAAGGCCATGGAGCCAGCGATCTTGAACGCCATCTCCGAAGAGTCGACGTCGTGGTAGGAGCCATCGACCATGGTGACCTTCACATCGATCATCGGATAGCCCGCGACCACGCCGGATTCGCAGGTTTCCTTCATGCCGTTTTCGGCAGGACCGATGTATTCCTTGGGCACGACACCGCCAACAATCTTGTTGACGAACTCGAACCCTGAACCCGGCTCGCCGGGCTCCATCTCAATCACCACGTGGCCGTACTGGCCCTTGCCACCGGTCTGGCGTGCGAATTTACCCTCACCCTTGGCGCTTCCGCGGATGGTCTCTCGGTAGGACACCTGAGGGGCGCCGATGTTGGCTTCCACCTTGAATTCCCGCAGCATGCGGTCCACCAGTATTTCCAGGTGCAACTCGCCCATGCCGGCGATCACGGTCTGGCTGGTTTCCGGGTCGGTGGACACCCGGAAGGTGGGGTCTTCTTCGGAGAGAGACTGAAGTGCCTTGGAGAGCTTCTCCATGTCGCCCTTGGTCTTGGGCTCCACGGCCACAGAGATCACCGGTTCGGGAATGTAGAGCGATTCCAGAACGATGGGGTCCGTGTCGGTGCAGAGGGTATCGCCGGTGGTGGTGTCCTTGAGCCCCAGCACAGCTCCCAGATCGCCGGCGCGCAGCGCGTCCACCTCCTCGCGTTCATCGGCCTTGAGCACGATCAGGCGGGATATGCGCTCCTTCTTGTCCTTGGTGGCGTTGAGCACGTAACTGCCCTTCTGCAGCACCCCGGAATAGATGCGCACAAAGGTGAGCTTGCCGAAGGGATCGGCCATCACCTTGAAGGCCAGGGCGCTGAAGGGGGCATTGTCATCGGAGGGCCGCACCGCCTCGCTGCCGTCGGGCAGCAGACCCTGGATGGGAGGCACATCCACCGGGGCGGGCAGGTAGTCGACCACGGCGTCGAGCAGCAACTGGACGCCCTTGTTCTTGAACGCTGAACCGCAGAGCATGGGCACCAGCCCATGGCGCAGCACACCGTCGCGGATGCCCGTGTGAAGCTGCTCCTCGCTGAGCTCGCCGTTCTCCAGGAAGGCCTCCAGGAGGTCTTCGTCGGTTTCGGCCACCGACTCCATCAGTTTGGCGCGCCACTCGGCCACGGTCTCGGCCATGTCCGCGGGAATATCGGTTTCCTCGATCTCCTGGCCGAGGTCGTCCTTGTAGATGTAGGCCTTGTTCTTCACCAGGTCGATGATGCCGGTGAGGTCACCTTCGGCGCCGATCGGCAGCTGGATTGGGGCAGCATTGGCCTTGAGGCGGTCCTTGATCTGGCCGTACACCTTGAGGAAGTCGGCGCCGGTGCGGTCCATCTTGTTGACGAACACCATGCGCGGAACCTTGTAGCGGTCGGCCTGCCGCCACACGGTTTCTGATTGCGGCTGCACGCCGCCGACGGCGCAGAACACGGCGATCACGCCATCGAGCACCCGCATCGAGCGCTCCACCTCGATGGTGAAGTCGACGTGCCCAGGGGTGTCGATGATGTTGATGCGGTGATCTTTCCAGCTGGTGGAAATGGCCGCTGCGGTGATGGTGATGCCCCGCTCGCGCTCCTGTGCCATCCAATCGGTGACGGCGGCACCGTCGTGGACTTCGCCCATCTTGTGGACGACCCCCGAATAGAAGAGGATGCGCTCGGTGGTGGTGGTTTTGCCCGCGTCGATGTGAGCGGCGATGCCGATATTTCTGACGCGTTCCAGTGGAAAGGCGCGGGCCACAGGTGTGATCTCCGAAAGGTCTACGGGTGGGAGAGGATCACTGTAGTGATCAGCCCCCTGGGGCGAGTTGAGGCCGGTCTCAGTAGCGGTAGTGGGCGAAGGCTTTGTTGGCCTCGGCCATCTTGTGGGTTTCTTCCCGCTTGCGCACGGCGCTGCCGGCCTCGTTCGCGGCGTCCATCAGCTCGCCGGCGAGCTTCTGGGCCATGCTGCGGCCGTTGCGGGCCCGCGAGAAGTTCACCAGCCAGCGCAGGGCCATGGCGGTGCCGCGCTCCTGGCGCACCTCCATCGGCACCTGGTAGGTGGCGCCACCTACCCGCCGGGCCTTCACCGCCACCAGGGGGGTGGCATTGCGCACGGCGGTCTCGAACAGTTCCAGGGGATCGGTGCCGGTGCGCTCGTTGATCAGGCTGAAGGCATCGGAGAGGATCCGCTGCGCGGTCGACTTCTTGCCGTGCTTCATCAGCCGGGCGACCATCATGGAAGCCAGGCGGCTGTTGAACTGCGGATCGGGCAGAACCGGGCGCTTGACGGCGGCGTTGCGGCGGGACATCGGGGCTGGGTGACGTGGAGGGGCGGGGTGATGGGGCTGGAAGGAGAGTCAGGACGGTGGTGCAGGACCGGGGGCCCAGGGCCCTGCCTTCAGTCCTTGGGGGTCTTGGCGCCGTATTTGGAGCGGGCCTGGCGACGATCCTTGACACCGGCCGTGTCGAGCGTGCCGCGGATGATGTGGTAGCGCACACCGGGGAGGTCCTTCACCCGGCCACCGCGGATCAGCACCACCGAGTGTTCCTGCAGGTTGTGACCGATGCCCGGGATGTAGGCCGTGACCTCGAACCCTGAGGTGAGGCGCACGCGGGCCACCTTGCGCAGGGCCGAGTTGGGCTTCTTCGGTGTGGAGGTGTAGACGCGGGTGCAGACCCCACGGCGTTCGGGACAGGCCCGGAGCGCCGGCGACTTGGTCTTGCGGGTCAGTCGCTGACGTTCGGTGCGGATGAGCTGCTGAATGGTGGGCATCGAGGGCCGGAAGTTCGGGGGCCGGGAACGAAACGACTGGGCGGGCGTTCCGACCTCAATCGACAATCCGTCACCTTACCGGGTCATCCGACCCCTCTCCACCAGCGGGCTGAAGGCCGCCCCGCAGGCACAGGTGCGAACCCCCTCGGCACTGCGCACCAGGAAGCCGCCACCGCTGAGGTCGCCGCGGTAGTCGAGGCTCAGGCCGGTGAGCAGCGCCGCCTGCTCCGGCGGGGCATGGAGGGTCACACCGTCGGAGCGGGCGATCGGCACGCCCGCCAGGTGGCCGGGGCGCAGCCGGATCGTCCACTGCTCGCAGCCCCCTTCCACCAGATCCACATGCATCAGGCCGGGCGTGCCGGCCACAGCCGCCTGGCGCCCCAGTTCGGCGGCGGCGGCGGCGGTGAGGCGCAGGCTGTGGCCTTTGGGCATGGCTGAGCGGCAGCCGCGGCAGCGGTCAACGGTGACCTCCACTCTGGCAGCCACTCCGGATCAGGGCACCAGGCCCACGCCGTTGTGGACGCTGCCCGCCACACCGCGTCCCTTCACCTGCAGGCTGCCGCCCATCACCAGGCCCGTGGAGCTGCCGCCATCGAGGTTGAGGGCATCCCGCAGGCCCATCTGCAGCAGGATCTGGCTGGTCTGCGCCAGGGTCGGTCCGGCAGTGCCCTCTCCCTCCAGGGTGATCAGCCA
>JAWOBH010000214.1:0-5916 GCA_046498125.1 Prochlorococcaceae cyanobacterium
CCTGCGCCGCGTTGCCGTGCTGCTGGGCTTCAAGCGCCCCCCGCCCCCACAACGCCGCAAGCGCAGCCTGCAGGAGTGGAAGGAGCAGCGCCGGCGCCGGGCACCAGCCGCGCCCGGACGGAGGGCTTGCGGCGTTGGGGAGCGGCACGCTTGAAGCCCAACAGCGCGGCCAGGCTGCGCAGGGGGGCCAGCAGCCGCTGCCGCCAGCCGGAACGCTTGGAACGGCGCGGAGCTGGCATGCCGAGGGCGGGATCAGTGGAGTGACTGTACGGGGCCTGCCCCTTGGGCCTCCAGCCGGCGGCGGGCGGCGCGGGCCACGGCCCGCCAGGCGGGCTCGCACCAGGGCTCGAAGCCCCCCTCCCAGGGCGCCCCTTCGGCGAGCAGGTCTTCTCCCTGGCCCAGCTCGGGGCTGAACGGGGCCTCGATCAGAACCCAGCGCCAACCACACCCCGCCGGCAGGGGCAGCTCCCCCAGGGCCGGCTCCCACTCGAACGGAGCCCAGATCTGAACCGGCGCCGCCGCTTGCAGCCGCTCGAACCAGCCCTGGGGCCAGGCCGGCGCATCGGGCCAGGACCCGGCGAAGGGAGGCGGATCGGCGAGCAGCAGATGGCGGCTGACCCCGGCCGGCACCCCCTCCAGGGCCTCCGGGTTGTCCACCAGCCTCGCTGGCCCCCGGGGCAGAGCCTGGGCCGCGGCCACAGCCTGCCGGTGCAACTGCAACCGCCAGGCCATCAGCTGCTGGCGGTAGCGGCGGTTCCAGAGCAAGTGGTCGAGCACCGCCGGCCGGCGCTGGGGGTGGGGGTCGGGATCAGGCTCCAGCCAGGGCCAGGTGAGCCAGGGTTTGGGGCCGGCAAAATGGAGCACGGAGAGGCCCTCGGTGCAGCCGCCCAGATAGCGCACCAGATACTTCACATTGCAGTTGAAGTTGAGCGGCATCCAGTCCAGGGGCTGGTCGGCCAGCAGCAGGTTCCACACCTTCTGATCGGCAAAGCGGTCGAGCAGCGGGCAAGCGGGGTCGGCGGAGTGCAGGATCAGGTGCCGCAGCCGCTGCTCGAGGGCATCGCTGAGGGAAGGGCCGGGCAGCGACAGCACTCCGGAATTGAGCACGGGGCGTCCGGTGGTGGGGGACACAGCCGCCCAGGGCCGGTCACCGCAGTCGGGCACGGCGCGGAAGCAGTCGCCCTCGGCCCAGAGGGGATCGAGGGCGCCGGTGATCAGCAGGTCGGCATCGAGCACCAGAACCCGGCGGTAGCCCCTCAGGCTGAGGGCATGGCCGTTGAGGTAGCCGAGCAGACCGATGCGGACGCGGTTGGCGGAATCCCGCGCCAGGCGTCCGGCCCAGCTGGTGTCGGGCTGAACGAAGGCCAGCTGGGGAACGATCTGGCGCAGGCGGCGCTGGGCGAAGGGGCCAAGGCTGCCGTCGTGGGCCACCAGCAGGGGGCTGCTGAAGCGGGGGTAGACGGCCCGCAGACTGAGCAGCAGGGCCTCAAGCCCGCGAAAGAAGCGGTGGTTGGCCACCGTGAGGAAGGCCACATCCGGTCCCGGGTCATGGGCCGCCAGAAGGGTGTGGTGACGCCGGGGCCAGTGGCGCTCCCCCAGCAGCTCCAGCTCCGAGCGGCGCAGGCGTGCCGGGTCCTGCTCCTGCTGGGCCAGCCGTTCGGCAGTGGCGAGGGCCTCATGCTCAAGCCTGGGGCGATCCAGCCAGCCGTAGATCACCGCTGCAGGGACCGCACTCAGCGGCGGTTGATGATGCCCAGGCTGAAGGAGCCCACGCCCCACACCACCACCAGGCCGCCGAGGGTGGCCATGAAGCCCTTCCAGCGCCAGTCCATCGCCTGATCGGTGGGCTCCTGGGGCTCGGCAAGGCGCACCAGGAACTTGAGCTGCTGCTGCACCCGTTGGCGGTTGGCATCGGCGGAGGTGATCGCCGACTTGAGGGCTTCGGTGGCCAATAGCACCTCGGTTTCGAGCTTCGAGCCCTCAGCCACGATGCGGTTCAAGTCCTTGCCCTCCGGGTTGACCAGCAGCTCGCGTTCCTCGCGGATCTGGCGTTCCAGCTCCCGCACCTGGTCGGTGATGTAGGCCACTTCAGGCGTGCTGTGGTCCTTGAACTGGCGCTTGAGGCTGGCCTCCTGCACCTTGAGATCCACCAGCCGGCTCTCCAGCTCGGTGATGAAGCCGCTGGTGGCCGAGGCCGTCTGGGCTGGATCCACCTCGCCGTATTGATTCTTGAAATTGTTCAGGGCGACGGTGGCCTTGTCGAGGCGGTCGCGGGCCCGGTCCACCTCCTGCTCGAAGAATTGCTGCTGGTTGAGGCTGATGTCCTGGTTTGTGCGGTTGAGGAACTGCTCGGCTTCCTGGAGCAGCAATTGGTTGAGGCGGTAGGCCGGCTCGGGATCGAGACCCACTGTTGTGAGGTTGATCACACCAGTGAGGTCCTGGGGAGCAATGAACACCTGGCGGCGGAAGAAGGCCAGCTGGTCATCAAAGCTGGCGCCCTTGGGCAGGCCGGCCAGGGGGTCGCGCTGGTTGCGGCCCCAGCTGTCCTCGGGATTGAGCTGCAGAAACACCCGCCGCATCACCTCCGGTGAGGTGAGGTACACGGCCAGAAAGCGGCCATCCTCCAGGGAGCCCAGCATCACCGGGCCGGCCAGGGTGCTGCCGAGCAGGGTGCCACCGGCGGTCGGCGGGGCCTGGGGCAGGCGCACGATGAAGCTCGACTCCACCTGGTAGCGGTTGCGTCCGATCG
Source organism: Prochlorococcaceae cyanobacterium (assembly GCA_046498125.1). Classification (GTDB taxonomy): domain Bacteria; phylum Cyanobacteriota; class Cyanobacteriia; order PCC-6307; family Cyanobiaceae; genus NIES-981. The sequence goes on from JAWOBH010000214.1 coordinate 2,750, forward strand.
AGAAGAAGTAGAGGCCTGAACCCAGCACCACCAGAGCGGCTAGCAACAGGGGAACGGGGATGCGCAACACCGGTTCCAGGGGTGCCTTGAGCCGGTCACGGAGGCGGCGACGTTCTCCCTCCTCCGCCTCCGGTTGCGTCCCGACGCCGCCTGTGCCGGTATCTGGAACGGGGGCTGGGGGGAACGTGCCGGGCACAAGGCTGCCGGACGAACGGCCAGGAGCCTGAACACCAGAGATCCGCGCCACAGCCCACTGGCGGGCCTGGTGCAGGCGGCGGGTCAGGGCATCGGAGGTGGCCCGCAGTGAGGGGTTGTCACGGGTTTGCTGAACCAAGCGGAACCCAGCCGAGGCAATCTGGTCAGCCTACCAGCGGTTTATGAGTTGCTGCCAGCGGAACCAGCGGCTCAGAGCTGCTCGTCACCCCCATCAAGGCCGGGAAGGGGCTCACTTGAGTAGAGCAGGTCTTCGTTGTTGGCATAGATGAAAAGGCCAAATCCGATCGATCCCACCACCCATCCCCAGAAATAGAGGGCACTCACCCCAGGAGCTGGATAGGCGGGGTTGCAGCTCTGGCGCAGCAATTCCACGCCATGGGCAATGGGGTTCCAGAGAATGTAGGGTCGAAACTCATTGGGAATCTCTCGGATAGGGAAAAAGATGCAGGAGGTCCAAAGCAGGATTCGGCGCAGAAACGATTTCACAATCCAGGCCAGCACCGGAAGAAGATGGCCGATGATCAGAGTGGTGAGCCCCACACCAAAGCCGATCAAGCCAATCCCGAGGAACAGGAAGATGCCCTGACCGGGATTCTCGACCACCGGGCGCCATTCCCAGAAGCTGATCGCCAGCACAAACAACAACATCATCGATCCGAAGATCTGAATCACGAGCAGGGCGTTGCCCATCAGTGAATCCAGTGGCCGCAGACGACGGTAGAAGTAAAGGTCGCCGCCCTTCTCCACCCCGCCGATGGCCTTGATCGCCACATCGGCAAACATGAAGAAAGGGATGAACCCCAGGGCCAGCCAGAGCACCAGGTTGATGTACACCCCCTCCCCGGCCCCCCGGATGAGGATGCGCAAGGCCAGGAAGGTGCCGATCAGGGCGAGGGGTTCGAGAAAGATCCCCGCCACCCCGAACAGCCCCTTGGCCGCACGCAGCTGCAACTCACGCCGGGCTACAGCCGCCACGATGCGGAACTGCAGCAGCAGCTGCGAGATGGCGTGCCCCAGGGACCGGCGCGGCATGGATCAGCCCATCAACTGGCAGCCATGGTATGGGCACTGGCAGAGGCCAACACCTGAACCAGGGGGGGGTTCTGGCGTGCCAGCTCAACGATGGCCTTGTCAACCAAGCGGTCGAGCTTGCGCCTGTCGGCCGGATCACTGGGGGGCGTGAACTGGCGGCGCTGCATGGGCACCACCGGCACCCGCTCGCGCCAGGAGCAGTCCCACACTCGCCGGGCGAAGGCGTCGTTGGTGCTGGCGAAGTGCCCGGCTACCCGGGCGGCCGAGTCCGCATCGAAGCCGCAGTAGCGATCCTCGGTCCAGCCCTGGCGCTCGGCGATGCGGCGCACCACGCTGCCGGTGTGCAGGGCGGTGGCCTTCACCCCCAACTCCGTGAGCCGGGCACCAATCGCCTGGGCCAGCCACACCCCGCCGCAGCCGGGCTGCACATTGCCCCGCCGGGGGTCGGCCCGCCGCCAGCCCCGGGTCGGCGGCTGCCAGCCCTGGGAGGCCATCAGCCGCTCGAAGGGATCCCCCAGAGCGCTGCCGTAGGGCAGGAACACACAGTCGAGATCACTGCGGCCCTCGGCCCGATCCAGCAGGGAGGCGAACAGATGGTGGTAGTCGAAGATGGGGCGACCCTTGGGCCCCAGCTGCTCGGCCACATAGGCCTCGAAACTCTGGTGGTGGTAGAGGCGGCGGGTGGAGTGAACGAAGCGGGCGTTGATGTAGTCGGGCTGATCGCGCAGAAACACCACCACCCGCAAGCCAAAGCCGACCCGGGCCAGCAGCTCGAGCAGGGATCCGTGACAGTCGGGCCGGGCCAGTGGCTGGGTGAACTGCTCAGCACTCATCAGCACCGTAGTGGCGTCGGGCGGCAGGGCGGCCAGGTAGCGCCGCCAGGGGCGCCATTGCCCCCGCGCCAGGGCATGAACAAGGGGTTTGAACTTGAGCGCGCTGGAGGCGGGATAGCGGTAGGCGATCCCGCACCGGGCCAGTTGCGACTGGTTGGCGGCCAGGCGGCTCTGGATGTAGGAGGTGGCGGTTTTGTGGGTGCCGGCGTGGATCACCAGCTGGCGGGCTGCGGAGGATTGGGCCATTGGGGGGGATCAGGCCACCCCGCGGGCCCCATCCCAGCCGGCGACAGCTCCACTGTTGTCGTCGTCCCGTGTCTCGTCATCCCGAGTTTCGTCGTCCCCGTCCTCTTCGAGCAGGCGACCCACCCTGGCCTTCACCCGCTGACGACGTTCATACCTGAGACGGTCGTTCTCCTCCTTCACCAGTTCCAGGCAGATCTCGGGATCGCCGCGGTACAGCAGCCGGCCCTCCACGATGGCCAGGCCCTCGTCGCAGAACTCCAGCGCGAGCTTGTTCTGGCCTGGAGCCGCCATCACCATGGTCCGGCCGTCGATGCGTTGCTCAAAGAGCTCACGGATCCGCACCGAGCGTGGGTGGAGGGCCTGGTGGTCCCAGTTGCTGATCTTTCCCACCGCCAGCACGTCGAACTCGAACGCCAGGGACACCGCCAGCTCCAGGGCCTTTTTCATCTGGCTCTGCCAGGCAGCCATGGGCTCGTGAAAGGTGGCGTTGTCGGCCCCGGTGAGTTCCTGGATCAGCTGCAGATCGGCGTCGATGCGGCCGGGCCGGCTGTACACCTCAGCGGCGAAGCGGGCGTTGGCATAACCCGAGAGCTGCTTGTGGAAGGCCTGGTTGGTGCCCACCGGCCAGGACACCGAGCCGTGGTGCAGCACCTCTCCCTTGTCGGGCTTCTCCACACCAGCAAGGCACTCCAGGAGGGTGTGGGCCTCGTAATTGTTGACGCTGAACAACCCGAGGCGGTGGCCGTGGGTGACCTCCAGGGTGATGTCCGTGAAGGCCTGTTTAACCTCGTTCACCCCAGCAGGCAGACGCTTGCTCGCCCGTCTCACCTCGATGACGGT
>JAWOBH010000350.1:0-7605 GCA_046498125.1 Prochlorococcaceae cyanobacterium
GCCAGCAGCCGGTCCGGCTGCTGCTCGATCTGGGCCAGCAGGGAGGGGGTCTGGCGCTCGAGGATGCACTGCACACCACCCTCCGGCGAGCGGCGGCGACCACCCTCGCGGGTCACCTTCACGAGCACGCGGTCGCCGTTCCAGGCGTGGTTGAGCTGGTGCTCACGGATGTAGATGTCCTCGCCACCGTCCTCCCGCAGCGCGAAGCAGAAGCCCTTGCTGGAGCAGCGCAGCCGGGCGGGGATCAGGTCGGGGTTGTCGGCGCGCTGCAGTCCGGCCTCGCTCTCCTGCACCACAGCCAGCTTGAGCAGGGCGTCGAGGGCGATGCGCAGCTGCTGTTTGGCGGTTTTGCTGCTCAGCCCCAGGGCTTTCTCGAGATTGGCGAGGGGCAGAGCTTCATCGGCGGGAAGCTGGTCGAGCAGGTCGGCGACCGTGAACTTCATGGGGGTTCGAATGGGGTGGCGGTGGCCATCGCCAACCGCCCTGGGGGCACGCGGGGATGGCGGGCGGGAACGCTGGGTCCGGGCTCGGAGCGATGCCCACGACCTGCTAGCTCCTGCTCGGCTGATTGTATGCAGCCGCCGATCAGGCCTGTCCGGAATCGGCCCTGCCGGCGTCTTCGTCGGCGCCCGCGCCGGCGCCGATGGCCGCATCGGCACTGGCGGCCCTGCGGATCAGCCGCACCCCCAGCACCAGGAAGCCGGCCGAGGCCGCCAGCTGCAGGGCATTGGTGGGGATCACCGCAGACAGCGAGCCCCCGGCGGCTGCCCCCAGCAGGCTGGCGAGCACCAGGGCCAGGGAGCTGCCCGCGAACACGGCCAGAGGACGGCTGGAGGTGCCGCTGATGCTCACGATCGCCAGCTGGGTCTTGTCGCCGAGCTCCGCCAGGAACACGGTGATGAAGGTGGAGGCAAGCAGGCTGAAATCCATCGGTGCGGTGGTGGTTCGGCAGCTGGGGGAGCAGGGCGGGTGGCGGTCAGCCCAGGGGCAGGCCGGGGGGAGGGGTATTCAGCTGCACCACCGCCTGGCGGCCCAGCCACAGGCTCAGGCCCACCATCAGCAGCCCCGCCAGCCGTTCCAGCTCGTGGGCCGGCAGCAGCCGGGCCAGCCAGCGGCCCAGCAGCACCCCCACCAGGCTGGAGCTGATCAGGGCCAGGGACGCCCCGATGAACACCACCAGGGGCTGTCCCGACTGGGCGGAGAGGAGCAGGGCCGCCAGCTGGGTCTTGTCCCCCAGTTCGGCCAGAAAGACCGTGGTGAAGGTGGTGAGCAGGGCCCCCAGAAAGGCAGCCCTGGCCGGCGCGGCCGGGGTGTCGGGGGAGCTCTCAGCAGCACCGGCTTCAGCACGGGCGGCGGCGGCGCTGCCTGCAGCCGGCAGCTCTGTGGACTCCTCGCTGTTCATGGCCGGCGAATCGCCCGCAGGAAACGGCGCATCACCTTGCCACGGCCTCCGTACTCGCTGCGGATCTGCTGCCGGCAGCAGGCGATGGCCAGCTGATCGGCGTCCTGGCCCGCCGCCCCGAACAGGGCCATCAGGTTGCTCACCCGGCAGAAATCGGGACGCCCGTCGTACACCCGGCAGCGCCGCCCGCCGGTGTCGTAGTGGCGGCACCAGCCATCGGCGCCCACCATCGCCAGATATGTCTCGCGCTGCTTGGGATCGAGCGCGGCCAGGGCGTCCTGACGCAGCTCGGGATCAAGGCGGCAGCAGGCTCCGCAGCCGGCGATGCAGGTCCAGGTGGGAGCGGGCTTCACGGGCTGGCGTTCAGGCGTGACGGGGGATCACAGAGCGGCGCGGCGGCGGCAGCTGAGCGGGTTTTGAGGCTTACGCTGGACATACTGATTCGCTTGACCGCGACGGCACCCCATGGGCATCGACTTCAACCTGATCGCCAACTTCGCCGCCCTGGCCTTGATCACCCTGGCCGGTCCCGCGGTGATCTTCATCCTGTTCTACCGGCGCGGGGCTCTCTGAGCGCGTGGTAGATCGGCTCGGCCTGCAGCCGTCGGCCGGCATGGGCGCCGAGGGCTGAACTGAGCACGATCCCCAGCAGCCACTGCTGATCGCCGGCCAGCTTGACGGTGAACACGGCCGTGATCAGGGGCAGTTGGGTGGCGCCCGCCAGGGCGCCGGCCATCCCCAGGGCCACCCCGAGGGGCGTCTGACCCCCCAGCAGGTGCAGCAGCCCGCCGCCGAACAGGCCGCCCACCGCCAGGGAGGGATCGATCAGTCCCCCGGGGATTCCCGCCGCCAGCGCCAGCGCCGGCGCCAGCAGACGACTCAGCAGCACCCCCAGCCAGGCGCCGATCGAGCCCGACGCTCCCGGTTCCGGCAGGGGTCCCCGCTGAGCGAGCAGCTGCTTGAGCAGCACCTCACCATCACCGCCGCTCCAGCCGCCGCTGAGCAGCGCCATGAGGGCCAGACCCGTGCCCAGGGCCAGGCCCCAGAGCAGGGGCCTGCCAGCCAGCCGCGGCCGCAGCCAGCTCCGCAGGGCCAGCAGGGTGCGGGCGAACAGCCCCCCCAGCAGTCCGGCGAGCGAGCCAACAGGCAGCGCCCAGAGCAGCTGCTGCCACTCCGGCACCCGGGTGCTCACCAGCCCCAGGGGAAACAGGGGGATGCCGCCCAGATTGCTCACGAGGGCGGCCAGCGCGCACACCAGCAGCGAGGGCCACAGCAGCCTCGGGTGGAAGCGGCGGGTGAGCTCCTCCATCACGAACAGGGCCCCCATGAGGGGGCTGTTGAAGCCCCCCGCCAGGCCGGCCCCGGCCCCCAGCGCCAGCACCAGCTCCGGCTCCAGCCGGGGCGCCAGGGGCGGCAGCCAGCGCCGCAGGGCCGCCGCCACGGCCGCCCCCAGCTGCACCACCGGACCCTCCCGGCCGAGAGGCAACAGCATCAGGCTGGCCAGCGTCCACAGTCCCAGCCGTGCCCCGGTGGGGCCGGGACCCAGCAGCGAACGGGCCGCCGCCTCGCTCTCGAGGCTCTCCATGGTCTGGGGGATGCCGGAGCCGGCCCCGGCCGCCCACGGATCCCGCTGCAGCCAGAGCAGCGCCGGCAGCAGGGCCACGGGGGCCAGGGCCAGCAGCAGGCCGACCCGGCTCCAGCCGCCGCCGGAGGCCCCAGGCAGCAACCCCAGCAGGCGCCCCTGGGCGTTGTCGATCAGGTTCAGGGGCCAGCAGGCCAGGCCCACCAGCAGGCCGAGCAGCAGCAGCCGGGCCAGGTGGGCCAGATCGCGGCCGATGCCCATCAGCCGGACAGCCCCAGGGCGGTGGCGGCATCCTGCAGCAGGGCGCGCAGGTAGGGATGCTCCGGGCTGCTGGCGCTGTGCAGCTCCTCGCCGGCGGCGTTGCGGATCACCAGGCCGCTGCCCTGACGCCGGCACCAGTAGCGGCGCTGGCCGCGCTGCAGCATCACCTCGGCCTCACCGCTCTCCCCCAGGACGCTGGGCCGCAGGCCCACCAGTTCCAGTTGCAGGCGCTCGCGCTCCTGCCAGCGATCCAGCCGCAGGCGGTAGGCCACATCCAGGCGGCGGGGCAGCTGGGCCTGCCCCTGCCAGCGCCAGCCGATCGCCCGCAGCCGGGCCCCGTCCTGCTCCAGCTCCAGCTGCAGGTGGCCCCCCCGCAGCAGCTTCTGGCTGTGCAGCTCGCAGCCGCTGCTCCAGTACACCGGCTGGGGATGGCCGATGCCGAACGGTTCCAGCCGCCTTTGCTGGCGCAGGAAGTGGCGATCGATCGCGGCCAGTGACAGCAGGGCCTCGGGTTCCACCGGATGGCTGCCGCCCCGCTCCTGCAGCCACAGCTGCGCCTGCTGCTGCAGCCGCTGCTGCAGCTCCTCCAGCCGCTCGGCGCGCACCGTGAAGCCGCCGGCGGCCGGGTGGCCGCCGTAGCGCTCCAGCAGGTCGGCGCTGGCCCCCAGGGCCTGATCGACGGCGAACCCCCGGGGCGCCCGCACCGAGGCCCGCAGACAGCCGTTGCCCTCCCCCGCCAGCAGGGCGCAGGGCCGGTTCAGTCGCTCCACCAGACGGGCGGCGACGATGCCGATCACGCCGTGGTGCCAGTGGTTCTGGGCCAGCAGCACGAAGTCCGGCCGGGCGCTGCCATCGGCCTCAAGCAGGGCCAGGGCTTCGGCTTCGATCGCCTCGCAGAGCTCGCGCCGTTGGCGGTTGAGGCCCTCGCAGTCGCGGGCCAGCTCCAGGGCCCGCCCGGGATCCTCGGTGGTGAGCAGTTCCACCACCAGCTGGGGGTCTCCCAGGCGCCCCACGGCATTGATGCGGGGGGCGAGCTGGAAGCTCACCGTCTCGGCGTCGAGGGCCGGCCCCTCGACGCCGGCCAGGCGCTGCAGGGCCTGCAGCCCGGCCAGGCCGCTCTGGCCCAGCTGCGGCAGGCCGTCGATCAGCCAGCGCCGGTTCACCCCCGCCAGCGGGGCCATGTCGGCGATGGTGCCGATGCAGAACAGGTCCAGCGCCATGCGCAGGCCATCGGCTCGGCCCTGGCGCCGGCACAGCACCGCCGCCAGCACGTAGGCCAGACCCACCCCGGCCAGGCCGCGGAACGGCGACCCCTGTGGCGTGCGCTGGGGATGCAGCAGGGCCAGGTGGGGGGGCAGGGGCTCCGGGATGGTGTGGTGGTCCGTGAGGATCACCTCCAGCTCCAGTTCCCGGGCCCGCTCCAGGGCCGCGTGGGCCGACACGCCGTTGTCCACCGTCACCAGCAGCCCCACCCCCTGGCTGGCGAGCTCCTCCACCATGGCCGTATTGAGGCCGTAGCCGTCCTCCAGACGGCTGGGAATGGCCGCCACCGGAGCTGCTCCCAGACGCTGCAGCACACCCACCAGCAGGGCCGTGCTGGTCATGCCGTCGGCGTCGTAGTCGCCGCAGATGGCCACGGCTTCGCCCTGGCGGCAAGCCTGCTCCAGGCGCGCCGTCGCCGCCGCCAGATCGGGGAAGTGCAGCAACGGATCGGGGGCTTGCGGCGGCTGCAGCAGGGCCGCCACCGCCGCGGCGCTGTCATGGCCCCGCCGGGCCAGCAGGGCCAGCAGGGCATCGGGCAGCGGCTCGCCGCCGGCTGGATTGAGCTGCCGCAGGGCCTCCGGCTCGGCCAGCGCCCCCAGGGCCGGAGGCAGCTGCCAGCGCTGCTCGTGGAGGGCGGGAAGCAACGGCGGGGCAGCGCGGTTCGCAGGCCATTGTGCGGCGGCGTCGCCGGGCCGGCAGTGGCCGGTGGCCTGCTCCAGGAGCCCTGCCTAGGGTGCGGCGCTGAACGCCCCTCACCTGCCGATGGCCCTGCGGGCCCTGCTCTGGGATGTGGACGGCACCCTGGCGGAGACCGAGCGCGACGGCCACCGCCGTGCCTTCAACCGCGCCTTTGCCGAGCTGGGTGTGCCGCTGCACTGGGATGCCCAGGCCTACGGGGCCTGGCTGGCGATCGCCGGCGGCCATGAGCGCATCCGCGCCGCCCTGCGGCAGCTGGAGGGCCGCACGCCCGACCCGGCCCGGGTGGAGGCCCTGCAGGCCTGCAAGCAGCGCCACTACGCCGCCCTGATGGCCGCCGGCGGCCTGGAGTTGCGGCCGGGGGTGGCGGCCCTGATCCAGGAGGCGACCGCCGCCGGGGTGCGCCAGGCGATCGTCACCACCAGCGGCCGGGCGGCGGTGCAGGCCCTGGCGGAGCGCCTGCTGGGGGATCTGGCTGACGCCTTCGAGCTCCGGGTGTGCGGCGACGACGTGCGGCGCAAGAAACCCGATGCCGAGGCCTACAGCCTGGCCCTGCAGCGGCTGGGGCTGGCGCCGGGCGACGCCCTGGCGATCGAGGACTCCCCCGCCGGACTGGCGGCGGCGGTGGCGGCGGGGGTGCCCTGCGCGCTCACCCTCAGCCATTACACCAGTGGCGCTGACGGTGGCAGTGGTGGTGGCGCCGACTCCCCCGGGCGCTTCGCGCTGGCTCGGGCGGTGCTCACGGGCCTGGGGGCCGATGGCCGGGTGCTGCGCGGCCCGACTTGCCACCAGGGCCGGGTCACGCTCTCCTATCTGGAGACCCTGCTCTGAGACCCACGACCCTGCAGCGCACCCGCTTTCAGCGCCTGAGCTTCGCCCTGGCCGATCTGCTGGCCGGCCAGCTGCGGGGCAGCTGGCGCCATCGCAGTGCCGTGCTGCTGGCCCTGCTGGTGGGTTTCTACGTGGGCGCCAACCTCACGGCCTACCTGCTGCCGCTGTTTCCCGGTGGCCGGCCGCTGATGGTGCTGGCCCTGGTGCTGCTGCTGGAGCTGGTGGTGCGGCTGCGGGGACGGCTGGTGGACGAGCAGCCCGGCCTGGGCTGGCGGGTGGCCGACAACCTGCGCATCGGCCTGGTGTATGCGGTGGTGCTGGAGGCCTACAAGCTCGGCACCTGATGGCTGGGGATCCGGCGCTGCTGAGGGAGTTCGGCCTGCCCCTGCTGGAGCGCCTGCAGCAGCTGGCTGGGCAGGGCCAGCGGCCCGCCATCGGTCTGAACGCGCCCGTGGGTGCCGGCAAGAGCAGCCTCTGCCGGCTGCTCGCCGGGCTGGCCCGGGAGCGGGGTCTGCGCCTGGCGGTGGCCTCGATCGACGACGTCTACCTGCCCTGGTCGGAACGCCTGCGGGCGATGGCGGGCAATCCCTTCGGAGTGACGCGGGTGCCGCCGGGCAGCCACGACCCGGCCCTGCTGCGGCGCTGCCTGGCCGACTGGCGCTCCGGCGGGGCCCTGTGCCTGCCGCGCTTCGACAAGACCCTCCGCGACGGGGAGGGGGACCGCTGCGGAGAGCAGGTGCTGCAGGCCGATGCCCTGCTGCTGGAGGGCTGGCTGATCGGCTGCCGGGCCCTGGGCCCGGCCCTGGCCTCGCTGGATCTGGGGGCCCTGCTGGCCGGCGCCGGCCCCCGCGCCCTGACGCCTGAGGAGCACGCCTGGCTGCCGCGCTGGGACGAGGAGCTGCAGGCCTACGGGCCGGCCTGGGACCAGCTCGATGAGCTGTGGGTGCTGCGGCCCCTGAGCTGGGCCCTGCCGCGGCGCTGGCGGTTCCAGGCGGAGGCCGGGCAACGCCGGTCGGGCGGGGCGGCCCTGACACCAGCTGCCCTGGAGCGGCTGGTGCGGGCCAGCCTGTGCAGCCTGCCCCCGGAGCTGTATGCCCCCGGGCTCGTGATCCCCGGGCTCGAAGTCGATCCCCTGGCCCCCGGCTCAGGGCAGCCGGTGGCCACCGTGGGGGTGCTTGATGGCCGCCGCCGTCTGCGGGCGATCAGCCGACCAGGCTCCGGCAGCGCCGGGGCCCGGTGAGTGGCAGGCGCTGAGGCTCACTCCGCGCTGTCGTCGTCGTCGCTGTCGATCGGATAGACGAAGCCCTGGGCGCGCCCACTGAGCACCGCCTTGCCGAGGGACATGGCCCGCTGGGCCGCCACCGCGGCCTTGCCCTTCCAGGTGGCGTGGCGCTGGTTGCGCTTGCCCTTGGACGTTTTCTTCTTGGGTACAGCCATCCCCGTGCTCGCAATCAGCCAAACAACGATCTTCCTCCGCGAACTTGCCCTGCGTCAAATCGCTAGGCTCTTCACCAGCGACGGAACGCCGTGAGCGCCAGCCCCACCACCGCCGCTTCAGGCCTGCCAGCAG
>JAWOBH010000163.1:0-3214 GCA_046498125.1 Prochlorococcaceae cyanobacterium
CTTGGCCAGGACCCCGGCCGGGCCGAGGGCTGGATCCGGCACGAGCCGCAGCCCGCCCTCTGGCAGCGGCCGATGCTGCTGATCGGAGGTTGGTATGACCCGCACCTGGAGGGGGTGCTGGAGCTCTGGCAGCGGGCGCAGCAGGCCGGCGCCAACCCCCTGCTGCGCATCGGCGCCTGGACCCATCTGAACTGGGGCGACGGCATCGATGGGCTGCTGCTGCGGTTTGTTCAGCGCCACCTGCAGCCGCGGGCCACGGCGACCGCAGCCGAGGCGCCGGTGCTGGTGCAGGACCCCAGGGACGGCCGGTGGTGGAGCGTCCCCCCCGGGACAACCACGCCCGGAAAGCCGTCGGCCCTGGGGCCCGGGCACCGCTGGCGGCTGCTGGCGGAGAGCCTGATGCGGGCGGACGCTGGCGCGGACCCGGGGCCTGGCCACGAGCTCGCGTCTGGGAACGAGCTGCGCTGGCTGGTGCACGATCCCTGGCGGCCGGTGCCGGGGCGTGGCGGCCACCTGGGCCTCGATGCCGGGCCCTGTGAGCGGAGCGATCTGGATCAGCGCCGCGACGTGGCCTGTTACACCAGCGCACCTGCGGAGCGGGCCCTGCGCCTGCTGGCCCGGCCGCGGCTGCGGCTGCGGGTGGGCGCCGATCAGCCCGGGTTCGATCTCTGCGCCGCCCTGGCACGCGTGGGCCCGGACGGCGCGGCGCAGCAGCTCTGCACCGGCGTGAGCCGCCAGCTCGGCGACAGATGTCTGCAGCCCGACTGGCGGGAGGTGCTGCTGCAGCCCCTGCTGCTGCACCTGCAGGCGGGGGAGCGGCTGCGGCTGTCGCTGGCGGCGGCGGCCTGGCCCCAGGTGGCCGTGAATCCCGGCAGCGGCAAGCCGCCCTGGGGCGGCGGCGGCCCGGAGCATCGCGTGATCACCCTCGAGCTCCACGGCTCCGGGGCGGAACTCTGCCTCGATCCCCTGGACGGCCTGGATCCTGGGGCAAACTGGGCCCACCAGTCCTCGGCCCCGTGATGCCCTCCGCCCTGACGCCACCCACCGCCGCTGTGGTTGCCGGCCTGGCCCTGGGCCTGGCCCTGGCCGGAATTCCCAGGGCGGTGCTGGCCCAGGACGCACCTGGCGCCGCCGCCGCCAACGGCAGCCTTGTGACGCGGGCACGGCTGAGCGTGGATGAGGCCCGTCAGGCGGCCAATCGCATCCTTGAGGCGGTGCAGACCCGAGACCCCAACCGGCGCTTCGCCCAGTTCTCCCCTGAGCTGAAGGCGATCAGCAGCCCCGAGCTGGTGGCGGAGCGCATTGCCGGCGAACCCCGGCTGCTGAGCTGGACGCTGCTGAGCGTGCGCGGTGGCCTGCGCGCCACCACGGTGGAGGCAAGCCTGCAGACCGCCGACGGCACCCGGGATCTGTTCATGGTGCTCAATGACCGGGGCGAGCTGGAGGGCTACCACTTCGACCTCACCGACGCCGACACCGCCAAGGTGGCGCGGGATTTCGTGGAGGCCCTGAGCTCCGGACAGTTCGTGACGGCCCGCAGCTTCCTGAGCCTGCCGCTGCAGGAGGAGTTCAGCGCCGCCGCCCTGCAGAGCCGCTGGCAACAGCTGCAGCAGCGGACGGGAGATTTCGTGGCCGTGCGGCGGGTGGTGGAAGTCGACCGCAGTGGAGACACCTACCTGGCTCTGGTGAACACCGAGTTCGCGGACGTCACCGATTCGCTGTTCGTGATCCTCAACACCAACAACGAGATCGTGGGCGTGAACTTCCCCCAGGACCCGGTGCGACCCCGCAAGTTTTCGCGGCCAACGCCCTGAGGCCCATCAGGTCCAGGGACGACAGGGCCAGGGGAGACAAGGGGCACGGGGTGACCGCCCTAAGCTCGGCCCGCTTCTCCAGACCCTGAACCGCCATGCCCGTCCCCACTCTCGACTGGATGGTGGAGGACGGTCTGCGTCTGGCGGAATGCCGCCACAACCACCCCTTCGCGGTGCTCGGCCCCCAGCCCCTCGACGACGGCAGCTGGGTGGTGCGGGTGTGGATGCCGGACGCCGAGCGGGTGGAGCTGCTGCTGGGCTCGGAGGCGCACCCCACCGCCACGACCCACCACCCCTGGATCTTCGAGGTCACGCTCCCCCACAACCCCGGCAGCGGCTACCGGGTGCGGGTGTTGCGGGGCGGCATCAGCCATGAGACCCACGACCCCTGGGCCTTCCGGGAGGAATGGATGGGCGAGCTCGATCGCCACCTGTTCGCCGAGGGCAACCACCACCACGTGTGGCGGCGCCTGGGCGCCCACCTCACCGAGCGCGATGGCGTGGCCGGGGTGATGTTCTGCCTCTGGGCCCCCAACGCCCGCAGCGTGGCCCTGCTCGGCCCCTTCAACGGCTGGGACGGGCGCCACCACCCGATGCAGAGCCGCCTGGGGGGGCTGTGGGAACTGTTCATCCCGGGCCTGGCGGCCGGCGAGATCTACAAGTACGAGATCCGCACCCAGGCGGGCCACTGCTATCAGAAGGCCGATCCCTACGGCTTCCGCCACGAGGTGCGCCCGGCCAACGCCTCGATCGTCGAACCCCTGGGGGGCTACAGCTGGAGCGATCAGGCCTGGATGGCCGAGCGCGACAGCCGCGATCCCCTCGAACAGCCGATCGCGGTCTACGAGATGCACCTGGGCAGCTGGCTGCACGCCAGCGCAGACGACCCCTACCGCGAGCCCGACGGCACGGTCCGCCCGCCGGTGCCGGCGGCCGACCTCAAGCCCGGCGCCCGCCTGCTTACCTATCCCGAGCTGGCCGAGCGGGTGATTCCCTACGTGAAGGCCCGCGGCTTCACCCACATCGAACTGATGCCGATCTCCGAGCATCCCTTCGACGGGTCCTGGGGGTATCAGGTCACGGGCTGGTACGCCCCCACCAGCCGCTACGGCAGCCCCGCTGAATTCCGGGCCTTCGTGGACCGCTGCCACGCCGAGGGCATCGGCGTGATCCTCGACTGGGTGCCGGGCCACTTCCCCAAGGATGCCCACGGCCTGGCCTTCTTCGACGGGGCCCATCTCTACGAGCACGCCGACCCGCGCATCGGCGAGCACAAGGAATGGGGCACGTTGATCTTCAACTACAGCCGCAATGAGGTGCGCAACTTCCTGGTGGCAAACCTCATCTACTGGTTTGAGGAATTCCACATCGACGGCATCCGCGTGGATGCGGTGGCCTCG
>JAWOBH010000113.1:0-5803 GCA_046498125.1 Prochlorococcaceae cyanobacterium
CACCAGGCCGTTGATGCGGCTGTAGGCGTCGCGGTAAGCCGGCGCGGTGTACCTGACGCCGCTCATGCCACCACCTCCTGCAGCTCGCCCCCGCCGGCTCCGGCCTGCTCCACGCCGGTGGCCACCATGGGCTGACAGAACTGGCGCAGCAACAGCGTGCCGAAGCGCAGGTTGAGGCCCAGCCTGCGCAGGCCGCGGGCCTGCCTGAGCTCGCGGAAGGTGTCCACGATTTGATCCCGCAGGGCGATGAAGGCACTGCCCTCCAGATCGAACACGGTCGGGAAGGCCCGGCGGGCCGTGCGGTTGGTCTGGCGCATCACCTCGGCATCAAAGAGGTTGGGATCCATGCCCAGAAGCCGGTAGAAGTTGCCCCGCTCACACACCGTGAGGCTGTGGGTGAGGAACACGCTCCACAGGAAGAAGCGGCTCAGCAGCCGCCCGCGGATGCCCTGGCGCAGGCCGGGCCAGCAGCGGATCAGCATGTTGAAGATGTCGCCGTGGCGGTTCTCGTCCTGGCACCAGGGCTCGAAGAAATCGAACAGCGGGGCGAAGTTGTTGTCCGGGTTGGCCTTGAGGTGCCGGTCGATGAGGATGTAGCGCCAGTAGCCGATCTTTTCGGAGAGATACACCGAATACAGCACCCAGCTGAGGGGAAACCAGGTGATCGGCCGCTTGGTGCTCAGCTTGGGCAGATCGATCTCGATCCCCTCGGCCACCAGGGCCCGGTTGAGGAAGCCGGCGTGGCGGGCCTCGTCGCGCGCCATCAGCTGGAACAGTTCACCCAGTTCCGGCCGTCCGGCCTTGCCCAGCCGGCGGGAGAGTTCCTTGAACAGCAGGAAGCCCGAGAACTCCGACACGCAGGAGCGCACCAGATAGCTCTCATAGGCCTCCTTCTCCTCGGCGGAGAGGTCCTTGAGACGGCCCAGGGGGGCCTTGCGATCGAAGTGCTCGCGGTTGTAGTCGGCCTTCATCTCGCCGAGCATGGCCTCGAATTCGGCCCGCTGGCCCGCGATCGGGGTGCGCGCGGCCTTCTCGATTTCGGTGGTGTAGAAGCGCGGCGTCAGCAGGTCTTCGCGCAGGTGCGGGGCGGCGGGGGTGGCGGTCATGGGGCCTGTTGGTGACCTCAGCAGGATACAGCGCTATCACAGCAGCGTGATGCCGGCTTGATCTGCGGCTGCTCACCCATGCGGCCGTGATGGCCCGACCTGGCTAGAGCGTGGAGGTTGTCAAGGAGCCGGATCATGCGCGGATGGTGGGGCTGATGGCCGTTGACCTGATGTCGATGGAGCTGGAGGTCAATGGCTCGCTGCAGGCCGTGGCTCGGCTCGCCGAGTTCTTCGATGTGCTCTGTGTGGCGGTGATCCTGGGGGGCACCGCCATCACCGTGGGACGTGCCATCTATGTGGGCCGCATCGCCGGGGGCAAGGCCTCCTACCTGGTGGCGCGCCGCACCTTCGGCAAGGTGTTGCTGCTGGCGCTGGAGGTGCTGATCGCGGCCGATCTGATGCGCACGGTGTCCCTCAGTCTCACGATCTCCAGCGTGCTGGCTCTGGGGCTGCTGGTGATCGTGCGCACGATCCTGAGCTTTTCGATCCAGATCGAGCTGGAGGGGGATCTGCCCTGGCGCGTGGGCCGTCCCGGGCATCCCGCCGCCATCGCCACACGCCGACAGCGTGATGATGCGAAACGGGCCTAGCGCGTCTCTGTGTTGACGTCAGGTGCTTAGAGTGGTGGCGGTCATCGCCCCGCTTTCCGACCCGGCCCCCCTTTTTTTTCTCCTTCCTATGGACGCCCTGGCCGAGTACTTCAAGGTGTTTTCCGAGCCCAACCGCCTGGCGGTGCTCGATGCCCTGCGCCAGGGCCCCCTCAACGTCACCGCCGTGGTGGAACGCACCGGCCTCAGCCAGGCCCTGGTGTCGAAGCACCTCAAGCTGCTCACCATCGCCGGGGTGGTGAAGCGTCGCCCGGAAGGCAGCCTGGTGTTCTACGAGGTGTCCGACAAGGGGGTGTTCAAGCTGTTGGCCCAGGCTGAGAAGCAGCTGATGGCCTCCCGCCGCCAGCAGCTCGATGCCCTGGCGGCCATTCTGTAGCGGTGATCGACTCTCTGCCGGCCAATCTGGAGGAGTTGCGGGCCGCCCTGGCCGCCGGCCGCCAGCGCTTTCACGGGCTGCGGCTCGGCGACCTGGACGGAGTGGATCTGGATCTGTCCGGATGCGAGCTCCAGCACAGCTGCTTCAAGGAGGCCCGTTTCGGTCGGGCCTGCCTGCGCCAGGCCCGTGTGGAGGGCTGCTGTTTCCAGCAGGCCCTGCTCTGGGGCGCCGACCTCTCGGGCCTGCAGGCGCGCGAATCCCAGTGGCACGAGGCTGATCTCTCCGGCTCGCGCCTGCAGCAGGCTGACTTCTCCGCGGCCCTGCTGCATCGCGCCTGCCTGCGCGGCGTGCTGGCGGCGGGCAGCCGCTGGTGCGATGCCCGGCTGGTGGAGGCCGACTTCCGCTCCGGCCTCGATCAGCTCACCGACCTGGGCGGAGCCGACTTTCAGCGGGCCGACCTCAGCTTCGCCCAGCTGCGTGGCGCCCAGCTTCACGGGGCTGATCTGCGCGGCTGCTGTCTCTACGGCGCCGACCTGAGTGGCACCGACCTGCGGGATGCCGATCTGCGCGGCTGCGATCTGCGCGACACACGCCTCGCCGGTGCCAACCTCGCAGGCGCCAGGCTGGATGGCTCCAGGCTTCCCACGTCCGTTTCCTGATGACCGAGAGTTTTGATCTGATCGTGCTGGGCGCCGGCTCCGGTGGCCTGGCCGCAGCCAAGCGCGCTGCCTCCCACGGCGCCCGGGTGGCGATCGTGGAGGGCGATCGGGTGGGGGGCACCTGCGTGATCCGCGGCTGCGTGCCCAAGAAGCTGCTGGTCTACGGCTCGGCCTACGCCCATCTGCTGGCCGATGCTCCCAGCCACGGCTGGCCGGTTCCTGCGGTGCAGCCCAATCCGGCCACCCTGCTGCGCCATGTGCGGGCCGAGGTGGACCGGCTCAACCAGCTGCACATCGGTCTGCTGGAGAGCGCCGGCGTGGAGCTGGTGTCGGGCTGGGGCCGTTTCGCCGACACCGCCACCGTGCAGGTGAGCCGTGATGACGGTTCCGAGCGGGAACTCCGCGCTGAGCGCATCCTGATCGCCGTGGGTGGGCGCCCCCACCGACCCGGGATCCCCGGCGCCGATCTCGGCTGGGTGAGCGATGACATGTTTCTGCTCGAGAGCCTGCCCGAACGGGTGGTGGTGGTGGGCGGCGGTTTCATCGCCTGCGAATTCGCCTGCATCCTCAACGGCCTGGGCGTGGCGGTGATCCAGCTGGTGCGCGGCGATCACCTGCTGCGGGGGTTCGATCGGGAGGCGAGCCTGGCGGTGCAGGAGGCGATGCAGGAGTCGGATATCGAGATCCGCTTCGCCCATTCGCCCGCCGCCATCACCGGCCAGTGCGCGCCGGGCGAGTTCACGGTCACCACCCAGAGCGGCGAGCAGCTCCCCTGCGGCGGCGTGCTGCTGGCCACGGGCCGCCGGCCGTTTCTCAAGGGGCTCAACCTGGAGGCCGCCGGCGTGGCGGTGGAGGGGGGCCGCATCCCGGTGGACGCCGATCAGCGCACCAACGTGCCCACGATCTACGCGGTGGGGGATGTGACCGACCGGGTGAACCTCACCCCGGTGGCGGTGGATGAGGGCAGGGCCTTCGCTGACAGCGTCTACGGCCGCCGGCCCCGGCAGGTGAACCATGAGCTGGTGGCCAGTGCCGTGTTCAGCCAGCCGGAGCTGTCGGGCGTGGGCCTCAGCGAGGAACAGGCGATCGAGCGCCACGGCGCCGACGCGATCCGCGTGCACCGGGCGCGGTTCCGGCCGATGAGCCAGGCCCTGCCGGCCCGGGGGCCGCGGGTGCTGCTGAAGCTGGTGGTGGAGACGGCCAGCGACCGGGTGCTGGGGTGTCACATGGTGGGCGAGCACGCCGCCGAGATCATTCAGATGGCGGCCATCGCCATCGGCATGGGGGCCACCAAGGCCGATTTCGACCGCACCATGGCCCTGCACCCCTCGGTGGCCGAGGAGTTCGTGACCATGCCCAACTGAGCAGCTCGCCATGGCTGAAAGTGCCACGATCTCCCATCCCGTGATGCTGGCCGGGCTCTGGGCCGCCTGGCTGCTGGTGATGCTCTTCCACGTGGAGCTGGGGCTGATGCCCCTGTTCCACGGGCTGTCGGTGGAGATCAAGAGCCAGGTGGCGCCCAGCCGGGTGCCGCGCATCTTTCTGGCGATGCTCTTCTATTTCCTGCTGCCGGTGCTGGCCATGCTGGTGGCCATTCACGCGATCGCCGATCCCGCCGGCTGGAGTGCCTCGCCGCCGTGGCGCGCCGCCCAGTTCTGGTTCAGTGTGGTCTACACGCTCACCAACCTGATGCACCTGGTGGCCGACATCCGCATTCCCGACTCCCGTGGCGATCAGGTGATCCTGATGGGTGCCCTCACCCTGATCGGTCTGCTGATCAACCAGCAAGCGTGGGCCTGGTGGCAGGGCTGAGCAGCCTCGGTTGGATCCTGGTGGGCGGTCTGCTGATGGCCCTGGTGGCCATGGTTGGCGCGATCACCCTGCTGCTGCCCCCCCGGCGCCTGGAGCAGCTGCTGATGCCCCTGGTGTCGCTGGCGGCGGGATCGCTGCTGGGCGGGGCCCTGTTTCACATGCTGCCGGAGGGCATGGCGGCGATGGCGCCGCGCCGCGGCGGCTTCTACATCGCCGCCGGATTCACGGCGTTCCTGGCCCTCGAGCAGTTTCTGCACTGGCACCACTCCCACCGCGGCGCGGAGCGGTCCAGGGCACCGGTGGCCGTGCTCATTCTGCTCGGGGATGCCCTGCACAACTTCATCGGCGGCCTGGGCATCGCCAGCACCTTCCTGATGAATCCCGCCGCGGGCGTGGCGGCCTGGTTTGCCGCCCTCGCCCACGAGGTGCCTCAGGAACTGGGTGATTTCGCCATCCTGGTGCACAGCGGCTTGAGGGCTCGCTCAGCCCTGACCTGGAACGTGATCTCCGCCCTCACCTTTCCGCTGGGCGCCGTGCTGGCCTGGTTTCTCTCCCAGACGCTCTCGGTGGCAGGCCTGGTGCTGTTCGCCAGCGGCAATTTCCTCTACATCGCCGCTTCCGACCTGGTGCCGGAGATCAAAGGCAGCAGCAGCCTGCGCTCTGCGGCCCTCAGCTTCGGCTGGTTCAGCGCCGGCCTGCTGCTGATGCTGGTGCTGGCCCACTAGGCATCCTCGGCGTCAAAGCCCCACTGGGTCCGGATCGCCGCGTTGCGCACGTCCCAGGCGTGTTCTCCGCTCACCACGCTGTGGGCCTCGCGGGCCGGCACCACCCCCCGCTCCTGGAACTCCGCCTTCAGTTCCTCCAGATAGGCGCGCGCCTCAGCCAGCAGCAGCTCGAGGTGCTGCCGGCCCCCCGTCGCCCGCAGCATGTCCGGGTTGGAGCGGCACAGCTCCAGGTCCTCAAGATGCTGGTGCAGCCAGGTCCACTCGTAGCGCAGCATCGCCGGCGTGCAGGCCATGAGCTGCTGGCGGTAGTGGTGGCGATGCTGCTCCAGCTCGGTCCCGGCGGCGGGAGTGATCGCCGACGCAGACTCGGCACCGGCACCCGCACTGACACCGGCACCGTGGCTGGCGGCATGGCTCTGGCCGAGTTTCTGCATGATGTCGCGCAGGTGACTCATGGCGGCAGCGCGCGGGGGCAGGGGCAAGGGCTGTCGGCCCATTCTTGCCCCCCGGCCGCCGC
>JAWOBH010000169.1:0-4624 GCA_046498125.1 Prochlorococcaceae cyanobacterium
CCTCGGAAGCCAGACGAGCGATGGATGCCAACAAGCGTTTGCGGTCTGAACATCCTGCGATGGTGCCGTTCGTCGGAACTTCAGGATTAAAGCTACGCAGCACTTCCTATGAGCGATGAGAACATGGACAACCTGAACGTGGTGACAAATCTCTACGATGCGTTGAGCCGCAGAGATGTGTCAACCGTTCATGGAGGGATGAGTCATTACATCCACTGGCATCAGGCGGAAAGCAACCCTTACATTCCAAGCGGCCAAGCATGGATTGGCCGAAGTCCATCTTGAACAATCTGTTCATGTGACTGGACACAGAGTGGGAACGATTCGCCATCCATCCCAAGTTGTTCCACGATGCGGGAGTCAGCGTGATCGTCGAAGCGCGTTACAGCGGAAGGTACAAGGCGACACAGTTCCAGCAGTACGTGGACACAGCAACGTTTCAAGACGTGATGGGACTGAGGTAGGGCGCGCGATTCGGAATGTCCCCTTGCATGGCGTTGTCGATGGGGCCACCGTGGAGCACAGCGTGTGAGCCGGAAGGTCATCTGTTCATGCTGGTACCATTTCCTGAAGCTGGCCGCCGCGCTGTTGTTCGCGCTCAGTGCGCGCCTGGCTGAAAGCGGCTGCAGTTGATGCTTGCGTTCAGCAGCAAAGATGACGACCATCGCCAACACCTTTCGGCTCTATCATGATCTCGCTTGGCTATGGCCAATGTGGGGCGCCCCGGAGGAGTACGCCGACTATTGCAGTCATGTCATGCGGCTGATCCGTGACCATGCCCAGGGTCCTGTCCAATCCCTGCTCAACATCGGCTGCGGCGGAGGGAAAAATGTGTTCAACCTGAAGCGCGAGTGCGAGGTGATAGGGCTCGATCTCAGCCCTCAAATGCTCGCGCTGGCGAGGGAACTGAATCCAGAGTGCGAATTCCAGCAAGGCGACATGCGCACCTTTGATCTCGACCGCACGTTTGATGCCCTGCTCGTGGACGATGCGATCACGTACATGGCCACCAGAGCCGAGCTGCAAGCGGCCTTCGCTGCAGCCTGGCGGCATCTGAGACCCGGCGGCGTGATGGTCGTCACTCCGGACGACACCAAGGAGACGTTCGTGCAGAATCACACCGTCGTGACTCCGGCAACCGCGAAGATCAGGCCGGCCAACGTCGATGTTGTCTTCGTGGAAAACAACTACGATCCCGATCCTGAAGACGACCACTACGAAGCAACCATTACCTACCTCATTCGAGATGACGGAAACCTGCGAATTGAGACCGACCGTCACATTCACGGACTTTTTGAACTCAACGTCTGGCGCGACACATTGGCAGACGTCGGCTTCTCTGTCGATCAGGAGTCATATACAGAGCGCGGCAGAGGCTATGTGACCTTCGCATGCTTCAAGCCACAATGACAACGACATCAACCAGGAAGCTGTACAACGACAGCCCCATCACGCGCCGGCAACTTCACCCCGAGAAACTTCATGACGCTGTTCAATGACCTGAACGCATTATTCATCAACACATCGCTCAAAAAGAAGGCTGAGGATAGCCACACGAGATTGCTCCTGAATGCTGTGTCGTCAATCATGAAAAAGAATGGTGTTTCGGTCGAACACCTCCATCTGGTTGCACACGACATACCACCAGGCATCTATCCGGATATGACAGAGCACGGCTGGGAGAACGATGAATGGCCGAAGATCTGGGAGAAAGTGAAAGCGGCCGACATCCTGATCGTAGGCACACCAATCTGGCTGGGTGAGGAGAGTTCGATCTGTCGCATTCTGATCGAACGGCTCTACGGGATGTCCGGCCTGCTCAATGACAAGGGTCAGTCAATCTTTTACGGCAAAGTTGGAGGCTGCGTGATCACCGGGAACGAAGATGGAATCAAGCACACGGCAATGACCATCGGATACGCGCTCAATCACTTGGGCTATACAACGCCCCCACAAGCCGATTGCGGGTGGATCGGCGAGGTAGGTCCTGGCCCCTCCTATGGGGACGCGAAGGACGATGGCGGACGCATTGGCTTCGACAATGACTTCACGCAGCACAACACCACGATCATGACTTGGAATTGCATGCATCTCGCACGGATTCTCAAGGACTCCGGCGGGATCCCGAACGAGGGCAATGATCGTGAGGCATGGAAAGCCGGAGAACGATTCGGCTTTGAAAACCCGGGTGATGGCACAACGCACTGACAGGGCGCTGCAGAGGACAAGCTGGGTGTCGATCGTTCAGAGCAGATTCGCCGCCAGCTCCGCAAGTTCGCTGCGCTCGCCCCGCTGCAGGGTCACGTGGCCGGCCAGGGGCTGGCCCTTGAAGCGTTCCACCAGCCAGGTGAGGCCGTTGCTCTCGGCGTCCACGTAGGGATTGTCGATCTGGTAAGGGTCGCCGGTGAGCACGATCTTGGTGCCCTCCCCCACCCGGGTCACGATCGTCTTCACCTCGTGGGGGGTGAGGTTCTGGGCCTCGTCCACCACCATGTACTGGCCGGGAATGGAGCGGCCGCGGATGTAGCTGATCGCCTCCACCTCCAGCAGACCCATGCCCTTGAGATCGCTCCAGCTGCTGCGTGGCTGGCGGCTGCCACCGCGCTGGCTCGCTCCCTTGTGGTGGTGCTCATCGCCGCCGAGCAGGAAATCGAGGTTGTCGATGATCGGCTGCATCCAGGGGCCCATCTTCTCCTCCACATCCCCGGGCAGGAAGCCCAGTTCCTTGCCGAGCGAAATCACCGGGCGGGTCACCAGCATGCGCTCATACAGCCGCTCATCGGCCACCTGGTTGAGCCCCGCCGCCAGGGCGAGCAGGGTCTTGCCGGTGCCGGCCTTGCCCACCAGGGTCACCAGCTGCACCGCCGGATCGAGCAGCAGATCGAGGGCGAAGCTCTGCTCGCGGTTGCGCGCCTGGATCCGCCCCAGCCGGGCCTTGCTCAGCCGCTGCAGGGGCTGCAGGGTGGCGGTGGCGGCATTGTGGCGGGCCAGCAGGGTGTGGTTGGGCTGGCTCTGATCGATCAGGGTCACGCCCTCGTTGGGCTGCAGGGGCTGCTCCAGCTCCAGACCCTCGATCTCCAGGCCGGGCGCCAGCTTCACCCGGTCCATCTGCTCGGCGCTCACCCAGAGCTCACGGAAGCCCGGGTAGAGGTCGTCGATGGCCACCCGGTCGCTGGTGTAGTCCTGGGCGATCAGACCCACCGCATCGGCCTTGATGCGCAGGTTGGTGTCCTTGGTCACCAGCACCACCGGCGGCTGATCGCCGATCACCGCCTCCAGCTGCTGCTGCTCCAGGGCCACCGCCAGGATGTTGTTGTCACCGTTGCCGCCCTTCAGCTCCGGCGGCAGGGTGGCGAGGGTTTCGCCGCGGCAGAACACCACCTTCAGCGTGCCGCCCTGCCCGTCGATCTGCACCCCGTCGGCCAGGTTGCCGCGGGCGCGCAGGTCGTCGAGCAGGCGCGACACCTCACGGGCATTGCGGCCCTTCTCGGCCGGGTCGCGCTTGAACCGGTCGATCTCCGCCACCACCTCGATCGGGATGACGATGTTGTTGTCCTCGAAGCGGCCCAGGGCGCCCGGATCGTGCAGCAGCACATTGGTGTCGAGCACGAAGGTCTTGCGCATCGCGCCAGCGGCCGCTGAGGTCGCGCGAGGTTAGGCGGGCGCCTGCACCTACGCTCCGGCGATCCAATCCCCGTCGCACTTGCTGATCCTGCTTCTGCTCCGGCTGGTCCTGATCGCCGCCCTGCTGTTCGGCCTGCTGCTGCTCCTGCTGGAGCTGCGCCACCGGCTGCGGCCCGCCTCGCCGCTGCGGCTCAGCGCCGCGCCGTTCGCCGTCGAGCCCCTCAGCGGCGGCGGCCTGCGGGTGAGCGGGGAGATCACCATCAGCAATCCCCACCGGCGCATGGAGGTGTTCGTGCCGGAGCTGGAGCTGCGCCCCACCCTGCTGGGCCGCGGCGATCTGGCCGGCGTCACCCTGCGCACCGCCGTCACCGCCCTCCATCCCGACGAGGAGGAGCGGCCCGACGGCTACTGGGCCGCCTACATCGTCAAGGGCCGCAAATCCACCCACGCCCGGCTCACGGTGGACATCCGCGGCGGCGCCGGCGTGGATCTGCCGGCCCTGCTCGACACCCTCTGGCTGGAGGTGCTGTGGGTCAACTACGGACCCTTCGGCCGCCTGCAGCAGCGCGACGGCATCCTCATCCCCCTGCGCCATCCCCAGCCCCAGCAGGCCGCCACCGCCAGCTGGCGCAGCGGCGAGCGCTGCCGGGTGCTGCCGGTGCGCACCCACCTGCTGGGCACCCTCGACGATCCCGAACGGGTGCTGCGCCACTACGCCGGGGGGGTGCTTCAGAGCGGCGATGTGCTCACCATCGGCGAGACGCCCCTGGCGGTGATCCAGGGTCGCTACCACCACCCGCAGACCGTGCGGCCCTCGGCCCTGGCCCGCCTGCTCTGCCGGGTGTTCCACCCCACCAGCTCCCTGGCCACCGCCTGCGGCATGCAGACCCTGATCGATCTGGTGGGCCCGGCCCGGGTGGCGTCGTCGGCCGCCCGTACCCGGGCCACGATACCAAGGCTGGTGGGTGCCTCGGGCTGCGGGAAACGATCGGAGGCTCTC
>JAWOBH010000002.1:0-31602 GCA_046498125.1 Prochlorococcaceae cyanobacterium
GTGCGGGCAGCACCCTGCTCTTGCACAACACGAGGCTCATGACGGGCAAACCCCCAGCCACTGGACACCAGGGTGGCCTGCAACTCGCTGCCGCTGGCCTGGCGTACGGCCAGGTGGTGGAGCAGGGCGGCGCTGGGTTGTCCCTGGGACAGACAACCCAGCTGCAGCCGGGCCCCGGCGCCGAGCACCACTTCGCTCACCAGGCTGAGCAGCTGGCGCTGGCCCGGGGCGGGAGCCGGGACCTGCAGCAGCTCCAGCTGCGCCCCTGGCTCCAGCACCAGCAGCAACCGCCAGGCCAGCACACCGTCGGCGGCAGGCGCCGGCAGGGGCAGCTCCAGGCTGCCGGCGTCACCCTCCACCTTCAGGGCCAGCAGGGCAGCGTGGGCCCCGCCATTGAGCAGCACCGGCCAGTGCTGCTGGCAGCCGCTGGCGGCCAGGGCGGTGCCCAGCTGAGGCGCGGCGGCGGCGGCAGTGAGACGGGTGACGCCGGAGGGCAGGCTGAGCCCGGCCCAGGGATCAGCCTCCAGGTCGGCGGGCACAGTGGCGGCAACGGCGGGGATGGCCGCCAGGGCGGAGAGATCGGTGAACCGCCAGTCCTCCAGACGGCGGCTGGGAACCGGCGCGCCGGCCAGCTCGGCCAGCCCGGCGAGCGAGGCGGCGGCCGATCCGGAGGCGGGGGCCGTGACGGCGGAAGCGGCAACCATCAGGCCACCTCCAGGGGCTGAGGCGCGGCCTCGCCGTCGAGACGGGCAAGCTCCGCATCCACCCAGTCGTAGCCGCTGCGCTCCAGCTCCAGGGCCAGCTCCTTGCCGCCGCTGCGCAGGATCCGTCCGGCCGCCATCACGTGCACGGCGTCGGGGGTGATCAGATCCAGCAGTCGCTGGTAGTGGGTGATCAGCAGGGTGGCGTTGTCGGCACTGGAGAGCTGATTCACGCCCGAGGCGACAATCCGCAGGGCGTCGATGTCGAGGCCTGAATCGGTTTCATCAAGGATCGCCACCACGGGCTCCAGCAGGGCCATCTGCAGGATCTCGTTGCGCTTCTTCTCGCCGCCGCTGAAGCCCTCATTCACCGAGCGATCCAGGAAG
The DNA here is from genome assembly GCA_046498125.1 of Prochlorococcaceae cyanobacterium. Lineage (GTDB taxonomy): Bacteria > Cyanobacteriota > Cyanobacteriia > PCC-6307 > Cyanobiaceae > NIES-981. Next base: position 1,089 of record JAWOBH010000002.1, read on the forward strand.
GCCGGGTCCATCTGCACCACCGACAGGCGCTCCCGTACCAGATCCTCGAAGGCGAAGGTGTCGAGTTCCTCCTCACCGCGCTCCCTGCGGCGCGCATTGGTGGCCACCCGCAGGAATTCGAGATTGCTCACCCCGGGGATTTCCACCGGGTATTGGAAGCCAAGAAACAGGCCGATGCGGGATCGCTGCTCGGGGTCAAGCTCCAGCAGGTTCTCCCCCCTGTAGAGCACGCTGCCGCCGGTCACGGCGTAGGCGGGGTGCCCGGCCAGCACCTTGGAGAGGGTGCTCTTGCCGCTGCCGTTGCGACCCATCACGGCATGGATTTCGCCGGCGCGGATGGTGAGGTTCACCCCCTTGAGAATGGGCTGGTTCTCCACCGAGGCGTGCAGATCACGAATCTCGAGCAGAACCGGTGCGTCCGGGCGTATCACGGCAGGAAGGGGAAGGGGAACGGGAGAAGAAAACTGAGGCGAGGGGACGTGGGCGTGAGGCCAGGCGATCAGCCCACGGAACCCTCGAGCTTGAGGGCCAGCAATTTGTCGGCCTCGGCAGCGAACTCCATCGGCAACTGGTTGAACACGTCGCGGCAGAAGCCACTCACCATCATCGAGACCGCCTCCTCGAAGCCGATGCCCCGGCTCTGCAGATAGAAGAGCTGGTCTTCGGAAATCCGGCAGGTGCTGGCTTCGTGCTCGATGCTGGACTGGGGCTGCTGGCAGCGGATGTAGGGATAGGTGTTGGCGGCGGCCTGATCACCGATCAGCATCGAGTCGCACTGGCTGTAATTGCGGGCCCCGACGGCCTTGGGACCGATCTGCACGAGACCGCGGTAGCTGTTGGCGGAGCGACCGGCACTGATTCCCTTGCTCACGATCGTGGAGCGGGTGCGTGGGCCAACATGCACCATTTTCGAGCCGGTGTCGGCCTGCTGACGGTTGTTGGTGAGGGCCACGGAGTAGAACTCTCCCACCGAGTCGGCACCCTGGAGCACACAGCTGGGATATTTCCAGGTGATGGCCGAGCCGGTTTCCACCTGGGTCCAGCTGATGCGGCTGCGATCGCCGCGGCACTGGCCGCGCTTGGTGACAAAATTGTAGATTCCGCCCACGCCGTTTTCATCCCCGGCGTACCAATTCTGCACAGTGGAATACTTGATGGACGCATCATCGAGGGCGACCAGTTCCACCACCGCCGCGTGCAGCTGGTTGGTATCAAACATCGGCGCCGTGCAGCCCTCCAGGTAGCTCACCGTGGAGGCCTCCTCGGCAATGATCAGAGTGCGCTCAAACTGGCCAGTATCACCCGAGTTGATGCGGAAGTAGGTGGAGAGCTCCATCGGGCATTCCACGCCCTTCGGAATGAAGACGAAGGAACCGTCGCTGAACACGGCCGAGTTGAGGGCCGCAAAATAATTGTCGTTGGTCGGCACCACCGTGCCGAGGTAGCGCTCCACCAGCGCCGGGTGGTCCTTCACCGCCTCGCTGATGGAACAGAAGATCACACCGTGCTCCGCCAGTTGCTCGCGGAAGGTGGTGGCAATCGAGACGCTGTCGAACACGGCGTCAACGGCCACGTTGGAGAGGCGCTTCTGCTCACTCAGGGGGATCCCGAGCTTCTCGAAGGTCTCCAGCAGCTTGGGGTCCACCTCATCGAGGCTGGTCTTTTTCTCCTGCTGCTTGGGGGCCGCGTAATAGATGATCTCCTGGTAATCAATGGGGGGATAGCCCAGGGTGGCCCAGTCAGGCTCCTCCATCTGCAGCCACTGGCGGTAGGCGCGCAGGCGGAAATCGAGCAGAAAGGCGGGCTCCTGCTTCATTGAGGAAATCAGCCGCACCACCTCCTCGCTGAGGCCCTTGGCGATCTTGTCAGTGGCGATGTCAGTGACAAAGCCATACTTGTAGGTCTGGGAAACCAGATCACCAACGGTTGCGGTGCTGCTCATGGTGAGGGGAAAGCGGGGCTGGTGGACGGTGGCGGGAGAGAAACCGGGCTGAATGGGGGACGGACTGAACGGGGGAGCCGTGGCTCAACCGCCAGCAGTGGCGGCGTGGATCTCCTCGGTGGTGATGGTCTGCTTCTCACCGCGGAAGGGGTTGTCCTCGGTGAGGAACAACATGCAGTGACACTCCTTGCGCTCGCGCATGGGCACGCAGGGACAGTTCCAGAAGGCCTGGGCCACCTCCGCCTCCTTGTCTTCATAGTGGCGGCAGGGACAGAGGGCGCCCCCGAGCTCTTCCTTGTGCTTGGCCAGGCCCTCCAGCACCACGGCGGTCACACCGGGATCACTGCAGAAGTAGGTGCCGGTGCGCTGGGCATAGGTTTCCGCGAATTTGCGGATCACCTCCAGGCTTTCAGCGCTGGCGCCCGGAGTGGCTGCAGAGGCGTTGGTGTTGGCGTTGGTGGTGTCGGGCATCGCGGCGTAGGAGCTGCACAGCAGAGGACGGACCCAGGTTGGAGCACCGGTTGAGCCTTAAGCGGGGGCGGCCGGGGCTGAACGCGGGGGCTGGAGGCCGTGGCGGCGGCCGGGTGGCGGCGGCCAGTTGCAAACGGGCCAGTGGCAAACAACCAGTTGCGAAACAGAAAGGTTTCGTTATTCGCAACCCTAGGGCAGCGATCCGGCCGTTGGGTCCACCCGGCTGAAGGGTCCAGATGCATTGTGCAGCCCCGCTCCCTGGCGACAGACCGCGGCGAATCCCCAACTGCCGCCGGCACGTGGCATGGTGAAACGGCTGGATCCCCGCCATGGGCATGCGCACCGTCACTCCCAACGCGCCAGCCAACGTGCCAGCCAACGCACCAGCGAACGCCTCAACGGCCCACTCCGTGCCGCCGACCAACCCTGCCTCCGGGAGATTCCCCGTGGCTGACGCCACGACCCGGGACGCCGTGCTCTCGTTGTTGCTGCGACTTGGCCAGCTCACCGCCGCTGATCTGGCCAAGCATCTGGGGGTGTCCGTGCAGGCCATGCGCCGCCACCTCCGTGGCCTCGAGGTGGATGGCCTGGTTCAGGCCAGCGCATCGGCAGGCGGGCCGGGCCGTCCCAGCAACCGCTGGCAGCTCACCGCCAAAGCCCAGGACCATTTCCCCGATGGGAGCGAGACGTTCGCCCTCGGACTGCTCGAGTCGATGGCGCAGGCCCTGCCGCCCCACACCATCGAGCAGCTGCTCAGCCAACAGGCCGATGACAAAGCGGCCGTTTACCGGGCCCACATCGGTGCGGGGCCACTGGAGCAACGCCTGCAGCAGCTGGTGGATCTGCGCCGCCAGGAGGGGTTCGTGGCCGAGTGCAGTCCGGAGCCCGACGGGCAGGGCTGGCTGATGCGCGAATTCCACTGTTCAGTGATGCGCATCGCCGAACAGTTCCCCTGTGTCTGCGACCAGGAACTGCGGCTGATCCGCGAGACCTTCCCCGATTGCCAGGTGGACAGGGTGCACTGGCGGCTGGAGAAGGGCCATTCCTGCGGCTTTCGCCTGCGGCCGATCACCGAGCCCCCCCAACGCGAAGACACCCAACCCCAGGCCCCCGAGCCCTGAGCTTCATGGACGCTGACCAGCACGGCGGTCCCCTCACGATCGCCGAGGTGCAGCAGCTCGACTCCACCCTGCTCCCCACACTGGAACGCCACCACCTGCGCCTGCTGGCCCATGGCCTGCGCAGCCTGCAGGCGGCGGCCGGACGCCGCCACGGAACCACTCCGGATCCGGACACACTCAGACGCTGGGTTCTGGCTCAGCCCCAGGTGGCCGGCTCAGCTGAGTTCGCCGCGGTGTTTGTGGAACAGCTGCGGCACCTGGCTGCCCAGCTCGAGACCATCGCCGCCGAGCAGCACTGTGCCCCCCTCGATCTGACGCTGGATCAGCTGGTGCTATGGGCGCGCAGCCAGGCGGATCAGCGCACCAGCAGCCAGACCCCAACCAGCCCCAGCCCTGCCGCCAGCCAGCCCCGGGGCCCGGGCTGATCCCCTTCCAGAGGCGCCAGCCCCACGGCCATCAGGGGGGCGGTGGCCAGCAACGCCACCGCCAGCCCCGCCGGCAGCCGCAACAGCGCCAGTTGCTGCAGGCCAATCCCGGCCGTGGTGCCCAGCAGGGTGGCGGCCAGCACCAGGGGCCAGCGGCGGCCGGCCGGCCGCGGCTGGCGACGCCGCAGGTCCGGGGCCAGCAGGGCCGGCAGCAGGGGCAGCAGCACCAGGCAGGCTCCCAGCAGCCGCAGGCTGGAGGCCTGCAGGGGCGAGATCGGCTGCAGGCGCAGCGCAGCCCGGGCCAGCAGCGCGCCGGCGCTGCCACAGAGCAGCGCCAGCAGGGCCAGCAGCAGCCCGGACCGTTGCGAGGCTTCGCTGGGCGCCCTGGCGCTGGCGGCGACCGCTGGCAGCTGGGGTGGGCGCTGCAGCGCCACCAGCACCAGCGCCAGGCTCACCAGCGCCGTCCCGGCCCACTGCTGCGCTGCCGGCACCTCCGCCAGCAGCAGCACGCCGGCGGCACTGGTCACCGCCGGACCACCGGCCTCGACGGTGAGGGTGCGGCGGGTGCCCAGGCGGCGCAGGGCCGCGAAGTAGAAGCTGTCGCCGGCGGCGATGCCCAGCACACCGCTCACCAGCAGCAGGGCCAGGGGCAGCGGAGCCACCGCCGGCAGGGCCAGCAGCAGCAGCGGCAGCTGCAGCACCAGGGCGAGCAGGTTCTTGAGCAGGTTGAGCTGAACCGGCCCCAGGGACGTGGGCAGACGCCGCCAGAGGCCACTGGCCAGGGTCCATCCCAGGGCGGCCAGCAGGGCCGCCACCACCCCCGTCGCCACCGCCACCACCCCCTTCTCCCTGCGATCATCGCCACAGACGTCCAGCCCCTGTGTCCGAGCCGATCGCCGACGCCATCAGCTTCTTCCGGCTCAGTTGTGGCCGCTGGCGCTCCCAGCGCAGCAGCCACCATCTGCTGCATCGCCGCGCTGAGGCCGGCGGCTCCTGGATCGAGGTGGTGGAACTGGCGGCCGGCGATCCGCGGCTGATCGCCATTGCCGAGCTGCACGGCCAGGATCCCGGGGGCCTGGTGGGGGGCTGCCGGGTCACCTGGAGTGCCTCGATGGCCTGGGACAAGGCCGGCGAGGCCCACCAGGGAGAGAGCGTGTTCGGCCTGATCCCCAGCGATGCCCGCGGACGGGAGGGCCTGCTGCTGCGCGACCGGGGTTACGCCGAAACCGCCCCGGTGGCCGGCCGCTTCGCCATGGACGAGCGCGACGGCCTGCTGCTCACCACCGGCTACGAAACCATGAACAGCCTGGAGCGCTTCAGCTTCGCCGGCCCCGACGTGCGTCTGCGCACGAGCACGGTGGAGGGGCTCTCGAACACGGCCTCCTTCTGCGTGGAGACCAGGGTGAAGGCCGGAGTGGCGGCGGAACGGCCGAGCCGCCCTGGCAGCAAGGGCTCCGCCGCTCTCTCACCCCTGGGCTGGTGAGCCCGGGCGATGGTGATGAACGTTACGGACTGTGAGCCCTGCCGGGGCGCTCCCGGTGCCGCCCGGGCCGCACTTCTACGATCCCAGCGACGGATGCTGATTGCGTGTGGCCCTGCCTCTCCTGAAGTACGCGCCTCTCACCCAGAACGCCAGGGTCGCTCCCCTGCGGGTGGGGTCGGACGAGGATCCCAAGGCCGCCTCCATGGACAAGGCCATGGACCGGGAGGATCAGAACTTCGTGATCGAAGCGGCCTACCGGCAGATCTTCTTCCATGCCTTCAAGGTCGACCGCGACCGCACGCTGGAATCGCAGCTGCGCGACGGGCAGATCACCGTGCGGGACTTCATCCGCTCCCTGTGCCTCTCGGACACCTTCACCCGCAGCTTCTACAACCTCAACAGCAACTACAAGGTGGCCCGCCACCTGGTGGAGAAACTGCTGGGTCGCAAAACCCACGGCAAGGCTGAGGAGATCGCCTGGTCAGCCGTTCTCATGACCCGCGGGGTCAAGGGCATGGTGGATGACATTCTCGACAGCGAGGAATACCTCGAGTCCTTCGGCTACGACACCGTTCCCTACCACCGCAACCGGGTGGTGGGCAGCCGCGATCTCGGTGAGACTCCGTTCAACATCACCAGCCCGCGCTACGACTCCTACTACCGCAACATCCTGGGCTTCCCCCAAGTGGTGTACACCGGCACGGCCCGGGCCTTTCCGGAGCGGGCACGGCAGCGCCGCGGCGGCTCTCCAGCCGACTACCTCGACTGGGTGCGCAGCCTGCCGGCCATGCGTGCCAGCAGCGCCTCCGCCAGTGCCGACATGGACTATCTGGCTCGTGTGCCCTACCGCAGCATCGGCCGCTGAGCCTGCGGGCTTCGCCGATCGGAAGCAGATCCACAGCTCCCAGGCGACCGCAAGGTCGCCTTTTTCATGGCTGCTTCCGGCCCCGCCGGGGGCGTCAGTGCTTGCTGACCACCTGAGCCCAGCCTCGGCCAGGGGTGACAGAGTTGCGCGGTTGATCCCAAAGAGAAGCTTTCGCTGTGGTTAAGTCACTCGGATCGCTGGCACGCATGACCCTGCGGCAACTGCGTCAGGTCGCCAGCGACCTGGGTGTGGCCCTCTACAGCCGCAAGTCCAAGGATGAGCTGGTGGCCGCCATTGAGGAGCGCCAGGACGAGAGCAGCAACCAGCCCAGCCTTCAGACCATGGAGGCCGGGATGGAGCCGGCTCCGCGACCGGAGGCGGAAACCAGCGTGGTGTTCCTGCCCCGGGATCCCCAGTGGGCCTATGTGTTCTGGGAGATCTCCGACGACGACCGCGCTTCCGCCCAGGCCGCCGGCGCCACCCAGCTGTGTCTGCGGGTGGCCGACGTCACCGGCCTGCCCGGTGGCTCAGTTCACCCCCACACCCTGCAGGAGGTGATCGTCGACAGCCATGCCACCGAGTGGTACCTGCCAGTACCCCTGAGTGATCGCGATTATCGAGTGGAGCTGGGCTACCGCCAGGGCAGCGGCGGCGGCTGGATCTCCCTGGCCTTCTCTTCGGTGGCCCGGGTGCCGGCCCTGCACCCCAGCGAACAGATCCTCGATCAGTTCGTGCCCTTCTCCCTCGAGAGCACCCCGGCTCCCACCCTCCCCGCCCAGGGACTGGCTCCCGCCGAGCTCACCGACACCGGGCTGCACGAGCGCCTGTACCAGAGCGCCACGGCCCAGTGGCGGCGCATCGGCCGCGGCTCAGAGGCCTTCCACGAGCTCGACAGCACCGGGTTCGACTCCGGCGACCTGAACCAGTCCGGAGCTGGCCTGTGGGCGAGCGGCCGCGACTCGGGCATCGGCGGGGTGGCACCCCGGCAGCGCTCCTTCTGGCTGGTGGCCGACGCCGAACTGATCGTCTACGGGGCCACCGATCCCTCCGCGCGGCTGAGCATCGGCGGCGAGGAGGTGCCCCTCTCCGCCGACGGCACCTTCCACGTGCAGGTGCCCTTCCGGGATGGCAAACAGCTCTACCCCATCGAGGCCGTGGCCGCCGACGGGGAACAGAAGCGCAACATCACCCTGGAGTTCACCCGCACCACGCCCGAGGACAACAGCAACCCGGCGGACAAGGCCGCCAGCGAGTGGTTCTGACGCACCGCTGAATCCTCTTCCCTGAACCGCCCCGGTGATCAGAGAAGGTGGCAACCCTGAACGGGGTTCCCTTCTCCCTTCATCCCCGTGGGCCTGGCTCGCTTTCCCTGGACCCCTGCTCTGGCCCTGCTGCTCGTGGGCTGCAGCGCCGAGGCCAGGCTGGTGGGATCACCACCGCCACCTCCGCCTCTGCCTGAGGGGATCGAGGTGGCCTTCAACCACAACATCCGCAACCGCTACCGGAGCCCGATCACGGGCCGCTGGCGCCAGGGCGACGACCTGGAGGCCTTCGTGCTCGAGTCGATCGCCGCGGCCGAGCAGGAGATTCTGGTGGCGGTGCAGGAACTCAGCCTGCCGCGCATCGCCGAAGCCCTGGTGGAGCGCCATCGCCAGGGCCTGCGCGTGCGTGTGGTGCTGGAGAACACCTACAGCACCCCCTGGAGCCGACAGCACCCGGCCGACCTCAGTCCCCGCCAGCGCCAGCGGCAGGCCCAGCTGCAGGCCCTCGGCTGGGGTGATGCTGTGGCGATCCTGCACCGCGGCGGCGTGCCGGTGATCGACGACACCGCCGATGGAAGCGCCGGCAGCGCCCTGATGCACCACAAGTTCGTGGTGATCGATGGGCAGGAGGTGATCACCGGCTCCAGCAACTTCACGGCCTCCGGCATGCACGGCGACCCCGATGCCCCCAGCACCCGGGGCAATGTGAACCACCTGCTGCGGCTGCGGAGCAGGGAGCTGGCGGCGCTGTTCCGGGAGGAATTCCAGCGCCTGTGGGGGGATGGGCCCGGCGGCGCTCCCGACAGCCGCTTCGGCCTGGCCAAGAACAGCGAGGGGCTGCGCTGGGTGCGGGTGGGCACCACCCCGGTGGGCGTGCTGTTCACACCCCACAGCCCCAGCGACGGGCGCCATGCCCTGATGCTGCTGGAGCAGCTGCTGGAGACCACCAGCGAGCAGCTGGATCTGGCCCTGTTCGTGTTCTCCGCCCAGCGCCTGGGCAACGTGGTGGGGGATCTGCACGATCGCGGCGTGACCGTGCGCCTGCTGGTGGATCCAGGCTTCGCCAACCGCTTCTTCAGCGAGGTGCTGGATCTGCTCGGCCTGGAGCTGCCCGATCACCGCTGCATCGTGCAGGCGGAGAACACCCCCCGGCAGGACCCGCTGCCGGGGGTGGGCATGCCCCAGATTGCCAGCGGCGACAAGCTTCACCACAAGCTGGCGCTGATCGATCGCCGGCGCGTGATCACGGGCTCCCTGAACTGGAGCGTTGCGGCGGCCCACCGCAACGATGAAACCCTGCTGGTGATCGATTCGCCCAAGCTGGCGGCCCACTTCGGCGCCGAGGTGGATCGGCTCTGGAGCGGGGCCGAGCTGGGCGTGAGTGAGCGTCTGCAGCGCAAGCAGGAGCGCATGCGGCAACGCTGCGGCAGCGGCCGCCGGGCCGCCACCTAGGATTTTTCCAGGCAAACCAGCGCTGATGCCCGCCCCTTCCGGAACCCGCCAGCAGCGCGCCACCCTGGACGCGATCCAGCTGATGCTGCGCGATCTGCACACCCGCCACGACGACATCCGCCATCGGGCGGCGTTCCGGGGCTGCACCCGTGAACTGCTGGAGGTGCAACAGGAGCTGGTGGATTACCTGCTGGCCAAAAAGAGCGAGCTGATGGGCCAGAGCTGCCCTGATGGCCAGTCCCACCCCAGCTACACCGCCTATCTCTAGGGCCAGTCCCCCAGGCCGCCGGGCGGCGATCGTGATCGTGGGCGCAGGCCCGGCAGGCGCCAGCCTGGCGCTGTGTCTTGCCCGCTGCGGCCAGCCCGTGACACTGGTGGAGGCGAGTCCGCTCGAGCGCCTGGATCGCCGGTTCCGGGGTGAAGCCCTGATGCCCCATGGCCTGGCGGCGCTGGAGGCCATGGGGCTGCTGCCCCTGCCGGCGACCGTGCCCCAGCGGCCCCTGGCCGGCTGGTGCTTCGTGCTCGAACAGCGTGAGCTGTTCCGGCTGGCTGAGCCACTGGAATCCTCGCCGGCCGCGGTTCCCTGCACCCTGATCAGCCAACCGACCCTGCTGCGCCAATGGCTCCAGAACCTCGAAAGCCTGCCTGCAGCCCGGGTGCTGCTCGGGGTGCGGGCCTCGGGGCTGCTGTGGCGCAGCGGCCGGGTGCGGGGGGTGCGGCTGACCGATGGACGGACCCTGGAGGCCCCACTGGTGGTGGCGGCCGACGGCCGGGGGTCAGGGCTGCGACAGCAGGCGGAGCTGACCCTGCGCCGCGCCGGCAGCCCAATCGATCTGCTCTGGTTCCGGCTGGATGGCCATGATCCCAGCCCCCTGGCGGGCTGCTTCACCACGGTGGTGGGCCCCACTGGGCTGTTCAGCGCCTTTGACAGTGCCAGCGGTGGCGTGCAGCTGGGCTGGGTGGTGGACCGGCAGCATGGCAAAGGCGACAGCTGCCGCAGCGCTCCGGAGGACGACAGCACCCCATGGGCCGAGCGCTTCGCCGCTCTCTGTCCCCCCCCGCTGGCGGCCTGGCTGCGGGCCTCGGCGGACGGTCTCCAGGAGCCGGTGCCGCTGCGGGTGGATGTGGGCCAGGCCGAGCGCTGGTGGCGACCCGGCCTGCTGCTGCTGGGGGATGCCGCCCACCCGATGAGTCCGGTGCGGGCCCAGGGCATCAACCTGGCGCTGCGGGATGCCTGCACCGCCGCCGAGGAACTGCTGGCCGCCCTGGGCCCAGCCGGGGAGACGGACGAGAGCCTGGATCGGGCCCTGGATGGGGCGCTGGCTCGGATTGAGGCACGCCGGCGGCCCGAGAGCGAAACGCTCCAGCGCCTGCAGGCGGAGGAGACCCGCCGCGGCACCCTGCTGCGCCGCCAGGGAGGACTGCGCCGCACGCTCGCCCTGGCGGCGCCCTGGCTGGGGCCGGTGGTGGCCCGGCGCTGGCGCCAGCAGCAGACCCCCCTGCGCCTGGGCATCACCAGCCTCCGCGGGACCAGTCAGGCATCCGGCTCCCCGGCCCGGCGGCAATGATGGGGGCCCTGCCAGGCCAGCTGCAACCATGCACCGACCCTGTTCCCCAACGGCGCCCCGCGCCCGGCGGCCAGAGGCGCCGGCCCTGCTGAGCCGAGTGGCGCTGCTGGGGGGCCTGGCCTGGCTGAGTGCTCTGGCGGCGGCCCCGCCGGCCCGGGCCGCCGAGCCGCCTTACCCGAGCCGGGAGCAGCTGAGGGACCTGCAGGTGCTCACCTTCACCTGCGCCCGCGACAACGAGCGCGACGACTGCGATCGGGCCCGGCTCCAGGCCGATCCACTGCTCGACCATCCCCGTCTTTCGGGGCTGTGCAAGGACGCCCTCTGGACGATCCTCGAGCACGGGGTCGTGGCCCCCAACAACAGCTTCGAACGCCGCGACCGGCTCGATCGGGCCGGCGAGGATCTGATGCGCTTCTGCCCTCGCAATCCCCGATCTCCGGCCCGCGGCAGCGGTGCGGGCGGCAGCCCACCTGGTCCCCCGCCCGGAGGCGGATTCAGGGGACTGCCTGGGCGCTGATCAGCTCCAGCACCTCCCGGGCCGTGTCCTCCATGAACGGCACCGACCAGGTGGGCTGAACCACGGCCCGGTTGGAGAGCTCACAGAGGGGGTTGCGGGCGCCGGCCGCCTCACAGCTGGCCACCATGGTCAGAAGGGCGTTGGTGAGCTTGCCGCGCAGGCAGCTCTGGGTGCCCCGACGATCCAGCACGGCCTGAGCTGCCGCTCGGGTGCGTCCCAGGGCCTGGTCGTAGGGCAGGGCCCTTGCCCCGCCCATCACCGCGGCGGCCGCGGGCAGCCCGGTGCCGAAACCGGCCAGCACCGCGGCGGCGGCCGCACGGCTCAGCCAGCGGGCTGGCCCTGGGCGGGAGCGGGGGATGGGAGTGGTTTCAGCACCTGCGAGTGGCTCAGGAGCCATGGCTGTTGATCGGCGGGGAGAGGGGAACGCGACGAACCAGTTGCGGGCTGGTCAGTTACGGGCAATCCAGTTGCGGGTTGTTCAGGCGACCTTGACGGTAGCCAGGCTTGCCGGGAAGGCCCCATCTGCAGGGTTAGTTTGAGCCCGCCCCGCCCCGGCCCGATGGCAGTGAACGTGCAGGACATCAACGTCCGGGAGATCCGCCTGAGCCAGCCCTTCGGCGATCAGAAGCCGGGCACCTCCGGCCTGCGCAAGAGCAGCAAGCAGTTCGAGACCCCCCACTACCTGGAGAGCTTCATCGAAGCGATCTTCCGGGTGCTGCCGGGGGTGGCGGGGGGCACCCTGGTGCTGGGCGGCGACGGCCGCTACGGCAACCGCCGGGCCATTGATGTGATCGCCCGCATGGCCGCCGCCCATGGCCTGGCCCGCATCATCACCACCAGCGGTGGCATCCTCTCCACCCCGGCGGCGTCGCACCTGATCCGCCGTCACCAGGCCATCGGCGGCATCATCCTTTCGGCCAGCCACAATCCCGGCGGACCGGAGGGCGACTTCGGCGTGAAGGTGAACGGTGCCAACGGCGGGCCGACCCCGGAGTCGATCACGAACGCCATCTTCGCGGTCACCCAGTCGCTGGAGAGCTACCGCATCGCCGAGCCTGGGGGCGCGCTGCAGAGCAGCCCTGTGGCTCTGGATGTCATCGGCAGCCAGAGCCTGGGGAGCCTGCGGATCGACGTGATCGACGGCGTCGACGACTATGTGGCACTGATGCGCGGCCTGTTCGACTTCGACGCCATCGCCGATCTGCTCAGGGGCGACTTCCCGGTGGCCTTCGACGCCATGCATGCCGTGACCGGCCCCTACGCCACCCGCATCCTCGAGGGGCTGCTGGGGGCGCCGGCCGGTACCGTGCGCAACGGCAGGCCCCTGGAGGATTTCGGCGGCGGCCATCCCGACCCCAACCTCACCTACGCCCACGAGCTGGCCGAGCTGCTGCTGGGCAGCGACGCCTACCGCTTCGGAGCCGCCTGCGACGGTGACGGCGACCGCAACATGATCCTGGGGGCGCGCTGCTTCGTGAACCCCAGCGACAGCCTGGCGGTGCTCACCGCCAACGCCACCCTGGCGCCGGGCTACGCCGACGGCCTGGCCGGCGTGGCCCGCTCCATGCCGACCAGCGCCGCGGTGGACGTGGTGGCCAAGGAGCTGGGCATTCCCTGCTTCGAGACGCCCACCGGCTGGAAGTTCTTCGGCAACCTGCTCGATGCCGGCCGCATCACCCTCTGCGGCGAGGAGAGCTTCGGCACCGGCAGCGATCACATCCGCGAGAAGGACGGCCTCTGGGCGGTGCTGTTCTGGCTCAACATCCTGGCCAGGCGCCGCTGCTCGGTGGCCGACGTGATGACCGAGCACTGGAGCCGCTTCGGCCGCCACTACTACTCGCGCCACGACTACGAGGCCATCCCCAGCGACGCCGCCCACGGTCTCTACGAGCGGGTGCAGACGATGCTGCCCAGCCTGGTCGGCCAGCCGTTCGCGGAACGCTCGATCACCACCGCCGACGACTTCGCCTACCGCGATCCTGTGGACGGTTCACGCACCAGCGGCCAGGGCCTGCGTCTGCTGCTCGAGGACGGCAGCCGGGTGGTGCTGCGCCTCTCCGGCACCGGCACCCAGGGCGCCACCCTGCGGGTGTATCTGGAGAGCTATGTGCCGCCCGGCGGCAACCTGGCCCAGGATCCCCAGCAGGCCCTGGCCGATCTGATCACGGCCATTGATGGGCTGGCTGAAATCGGCCGCCGCACGGGCATGCAGCGGCCCACGGTGATCACTTAGGTCCCCTCCCCAGGCTCCTGATCTCGGTTCTGATCTCGGCGCTGCTCGTGCTCACGGCGCTGCGCTGCGGACTGCTGGGCCCCGGAACGACCGCGCCCTCTGAGGCTCCCTCCCTGCCGGTACCCCTGGATCAGCTCCAGCTGTTTCATGCTCTGGGTGGCCAGCCCCCAGAGCGCTCCGGCAGCGGTGAGCAGCACGAACCACCAGAAGAAGGTGGAGGGTCTCACCTGGGCCGGGGTGTTCAGGATCAGCGCCCGCAGAAACAGGGCCAGCGACAGGCCGATGCCTCCACCCACCAGGGCGGCCAGGGTGGCGGCGGCACCGTTGAAGCGGGAGCGGGCCATCAGCTCTCGGCGCTGTCGGCCAGCCCCTCGACGCCCGCGGACGGGCCACCGGGATCGTCCTCCGGACGGCCGCCGAAGAGCTGCTTCATCACCACGTAGAACGCCGGCACCACCAGCAACGAGAGGATGGTGGCCATCAGCAGACCGCCGAACACCACCGTGCCCAGGGAGGCCTGGCTGCGGGCACCGGCACCGCTGGCCAGCACCAGGGGCAGGAAGCCGAACAGCGAGGAGATGGCGGTCATCAGAATCGGCCGCAGACGCGACTGGGCAGCCTCCCGGGCAGCCACCGGGGCCGTGACCCCGGCAGCCATGCGCTGGTTGGCCAGATCCACGATCAGGATGCCGTTCTTGGCCGCCAGGCCGATGAGCATCACCAGACCCACCTGGGCATAGATGTTCAGCACTTCGCCGCGAATGGCCAGGAACATCAGCGCTCCCAGCATGGCCGTGGGCACCGTCATCAGAATGATCAACGGATCGGTGTAGCTCTCGTACTGGGCGGACAGCACGAGGAACACCACCAGGATGCCCAGAGCGAAGATCACGATCGCAAGAGCACCTGCCTTCACCTCTTCTCGCGAGATACCGGTCCAGTCATAACCAATGCCGGGGACATTGAGCCGCTCAAACTGAGTTCGGATGGTGTTGATCGCATCACCAGAACTGCGGCCCGGAGCAGCGTTACCCTCCACTTGCACAGCCCGGAAGAGGTTGAACCGTGGGATCACCGACGGCCCTGTGACGGGACGCAGCGTGAAGAACTCGGAGAGCGGCACCTGGTCACCGCTGCTGTTGCGCACGAACAACTCAGTGAGTGATTCAGGCGTAGATCTGTAGACATCATCCGCCTGGATATAAACACGCCTGGCCTGACCCTCGACAAAGGTGTCGTTCACATAGGAGCCTCCGAAGTAGAAGCTGAAGGTGCTCATGGCATCGCCATAGTCGATTCCAAGAGCCGCCATGCGATCACGATCCACAACCACCTCCAGCTGCGGGCTCTCTGGAGAGAACTGGGTGAACACGCGGCTGAACACACCGGTTTGAGTGGCGTTGCGGATCAGCGTGTTGGCCTGCTCGGCCAGCTCCGGCAAGGAGAAGGCACCGCCACTCTGATCCAGCAGCTGCAGCTCGAAACCATCACCGGTGCCATAGCCAGGCACGGCCGGCGGCTCCACCACGAACACCCTGGCGCCATCCACCGCCTGCAGTTTGCGATTGAGACGCTCCACGATCGCCCCGACACTGCGCTCAGGCGACAGACGCTGATCCCAGTTTTCGGTGCCGAGGAAGAAAATGCCGCGGTTGGGAGCATTTCCCTGCAGGCTGGCGCCGCTGAACAGCGCGGCACTCTGAACCCCGTTCTCCTGCTCCGATCGCAGGATCTCGGCCACCTCACGATTGACGGCTTCGGTGCGCTCCAGCGAGACCCCATCGGGAGCCTGCACGAAGCCGATGGCATAGCCCTGATCCTCTGTGGGAACAAACCCCGAGGGCATGGCATTGAAGGCCACAGCCGTCAGGGCGATGCCGCCCACCAGCAGCCCCATGACCACGCGGCGATGGTCGAGAACCCAGCCGAGCAGCCCCTTGTAGCCGCTCTCCACACGGGCATAGAAGCCGTTGAAGGCGGCGAAGATGGGGTCCAGAAAAAAGCCCAGCAGCAGGCCGATGGCGGTGAAGACCAGCACCGGCAGAGGATTGCTGACATCACCGAACACCAGGCCCGTGGCGGCACCGCCGATGGTGAAGGGCAGGCGCAGGGGCAGACCCGTGATCAGCTTGAGCGCGAAGCCCACGAGCAGACCCGCCAGGGTGGCAATGAAAACCGGCACCACCCCGCCACCGGCCGACAGCAGTCCATAGGCGAAGCCCACGAAGCCTCCGCCGATGCAGTACGCGCGCCGCGAGGGTGTCCCCGTATCCAGGCCCAGCAGCAGACCCGAGAGCATGGGCGAGAAGGTGAGAGCATTGAACGTGGAGATCGCCACCGAGAAGATGATGGTGGCAGCAAACTGCTTGTAGATCGTTCCAGTGGCTCCAGGAAAGAACAGCACCGGCACGAACACCGCAAACAGCACCAGCGAGGTGGCGATGATGGCGGAGAACAACTCATCCATGGTGGCCCTGGCAGCCCCGATCGCGCTCATCCCTGCCTGCTTCTTGGTGCTGGTGTCTTCGATCACCGTGATCGCGTCATCCACCACCAGGCCGGTGGCCAGCACCAGCCCGAACAGGGTGAGCTGATTCAGAGAGAAACCGACAATGAGCACACCGCCAAAGGTGCCGATCAGAGCCACTGGGATGGCGATCCCAGGCACCAGGGTTGACTTCCAGTCCTGCAGGAACAGGAACAGGACCAGCACCACCAGCACCACCGCATCCCGCAGAGCATTGGCCACACCACGGATCGAGGCATTGATGAAGTCGGTGGTGTCGTAGATCTTCTCCGCTTTCACCCCTGGAGGCAGTGTGGCCCTGAAGTCCTCGATCACCTGCTCCACTCCCGCCGACACCTCCACGGCATTGCTGCCGCTGAGCTGGTAGATGGCCATGCCCACCGAAGGCACGCCATTGATGTCGGTGGCGCCGATGTTGAAGGTTTCCCCCCCAAGCGACACGCGGCCCACATCCTTGAGGCGGATCAGCGAGCCATCCCCCATCCGTCGAACAATCAGGTTCTCGAATTCCTCGAGCGAACGCAACCGGCCCTGGAGTTGCACCGTGAAGGTGTAGGGCTGGCCGTCCGGCGAGGGCTCACCACCCACCTGTCCGGCTGGCACCAGGCGATTCTGACTCTGCAATGCCGCCCTCACATCGGCTGAGGTGAGGCCTACGGATGTGAGCCGGCGGGGATCCAGCCAGATTCGGTAGGCCAGCTGCCTGTTGCCGAAATAAGTGAGCGAGCCGACGCCCTGGACCCGGCGGATCGGATCGGTGAGATTCAGATCCAGAAGACCAGACAGAAATTCAACGCTGTAAGGATTTTCGGGATCTTCTGACGTAAAGTTATAAACAAGAAGAATGGAGTTTGAAGCCTTCTGGACATTCACACCCGTCTGCCGCACCTCCTGGGGCAGGCGCGGTTCGGCCAGCGACACGCTGTTCTGCACATTCACCTGATTGATGTCCCCATCCGTGCCGCTGGCGAAAGACACGGTGATGCTGGACACACCGTCGGCAGAACTGGTGGAGGTGATGAACTCCATGTTCTGCACCCCGTTGATCTGCTGCTCCAGCACCGAGGTCACACCCTCCTCCACGGAAACGGCATCCGCTCCGGGATACACAGCTCTCACGGTCACCGTGGGGGGCGCGATGTCGGGCAGGTTCTCCACCGGCAGCACCGGAATGGCGATCAATCCCACGATCACAATGAGCAGGCTGCAGACCGTGGTGAGCACCGGCCTGCTGATGAAGTTGTTGGAAGGAGACATCGTTCAGGGCCTCACTTCACGAACACCGGCGTGCCATGTCGCAGCCTGATCAGATTGGTGGTGATCACCCGTTCCCCCTGTTGCAGCCCCTGGATCACCGGGTAGCGGTCGCCCTGCACGGAGCCCAGCTGCACGGGCGTCTGGAGGGCATAGGTGCCATCAGGGGCCAGACCCTCCAGTTGCTCGGCCGTGAGCTGCCCTGGATTGGCCCGGAGATCCTCCAGGCTGCCGATGCGGAACACGAAGCTCTGTCCCGAGGTCTGGCGCACGGCGCTGAAGGGCACCGCCGGCTGCGCAGCGGTGTCGAACACCACCCGGGTGCGCAGACGCATGCCGTTGCGCAGATTGGCACCCGGATTCTCGAACGGCATCGTCACCAGCAGCCCCTGGGTGTCGGCCGTGACATTGGGATCCACGAAGCTCACCCGGCCGCTGGCCAGGGTGTCGCCACCGCCGGGGGCCTCCACGAACACCTGTTGCCCAAGCCGCAGGCGGGAGGCGTACACGGCCGGGACATCGACCCGCACCTGCAGGCGGTCGTTGCGGATCAGGGAGGTGAAGGGCGTGCCCTCACGGATCACATCCCCCACCTTCACCTCCAGGTCACTGACAATCCCACTGATCGGAGCTCGCAGATCCTTGAAGGCCAGATCGGCCTCCCGCACCCGCACGGCTTCCTGCGACTGCAGGAACGACTCCCGGAAGCGGTCACGCTGAAACGCACTGGCCGCCCCCTGGGCGGCCAGAAACTCGAAGCGTTTGAAATCAACCCGGTTCTGCTCCATGGCGGCGCGGGCGGCCGCCAGTTCGGCCTGGCTCTGCTTCTGATCGAGCACCACCAGCAGCTGGCCCGCCTGCACCGCCTCCCCCTCGCGCACGAGAATCCGCTCGATTCGGCCGCCGGCACGGGCGGCCAGCGACACCTTGTCGACCGCCTCCAGGGTGCCCACGGTGTTGAGCTGATCGGCAAACGGTGCCAGCTGCACCGGCGTGACCTCCACCGGCACCAGGGCGGCGGGCGCGGCCTGCTCCGTTCCTCCACAGGCCACCAGAACGGGCACAGCCCAGCTGGTGAGGGCGAGAGCCGAGATCCTCCGAACGAGCACGCAGCACCAGCAGTCGGCGCCATTGTGACCGCAGACCGGCCCGTGGGCGAGGTCTCTGCCGCACACCGGCACCGCTGCTGGAGGGGCCCGCTGGTCTCAGCGCAGCGGTGCCGGGTCGGCCTCCCCGGCGGCCGGAGAACCAAACAGCCGTTCCTCCAGCGCCTTGACCACCACATAGAAGGGGGGCACCACCCCCAGGGACAGCACGGTGGCCACCAGGAGCCCGCCGAAGATGACGGTGCCCAGGGACTGCTGGCTGTTGGCACCGGCGGTGGTGGCGAGCACCAAGGGCAGGAAACCGGCCAGAGAGGCGATGGCGGTCATCAGGATCGGGCGCAGCCGGGATTCGGCCGCAGCCATCGCCGCATCGGCCGCGGAAATGGCGAACTCTGCCTTCACCAGCACGCTGTTGGGCGACTGCTGACTGCCCTGAACCCCGAAGTAGGGCGAAATGAACACCACCCGGGCGCTGCCGATGATCGGTGATCGGTCTGGGTCTGGAGCTCCACAGCCTGGCCATGGCCTCCTGACGCGCCTGGGTGGCCCTGAGGAAGCCCCCCACCTGCACGGTGGAGAGGTTGCCGATGAACCCGCCGATGGGAGCGCGCACAACCTTGTAGGCCAGCTCGGCCTCGGCCACCCGGGCCTGATCCCGGCTGGTGATCGCCTTGGTCACAGAGAAGTCGCGATCGCGGGCCGACACGGCTCCCCGCTCTTCAAGAAAGCTGAAGCGCTCGGCGTTCACGGCATCCCTGGGGGCCTCGGCGCGGGCCCCGGAGCGGCAGCGATGGAGGCAAGCGCACGCTGCCGGGGATCATGCAGCACAAGGTACGGGGGACCGCCCGGCTGCACCCCCCTTTGTCACAGGACTGCAGACGCACCGGCGCGGGAGGATGGGCAGACGTGAGCGACCTCTTCTCCCACCAGCGGGACCAGCGCCTGCGCCAGCTGGCGCCCCTGGCCGATCGGCTGCGCCCCCGCACGCTGGACGAGTTCGTGGGCCAGGAGGGCATCCTCGGGCCCGGCCGGCTGCTGCGGCGCGCCATCGCCGCCGACCGGGTGGGCAATCTGATCCTGCACGGCCCCCCTGGCGTGGGCAAGACCACCCTGGCGCGGATCATCGCCGGCACCACCCGCGCCCACTTCAGCAGCCTCAACGCCGTGCTGGCGGGGGTGAAGGATCTGCGTGCCGAGGTGGACGCGGCCCGCCAGCGGCTGGAACTCCACGGCCTGCGCACCACCCTGTTCATCGATGAGGTGCACCGCTTCAACACCGCCCAGCAGGACGCCCTGCTGCCGTGGGTGGAGAACGGCACCGTGAATCTGATCGGGGCCACCACGGAAAACCCGTTCTTCGAGGTGAACAAGGCGCTGGTGAGCCGCTCCCGCCTGTTCCGGATGCAGCCCCTCGAACCCGCCCACCTGCGCCAGCTGCTGGAGCGGGCCCTGGCCGACCCGGAGCGGGGCTACGGCGATCGCACCGTGACCCTCAGCGCGGAGGCGGCCGACCATCTGGTGGACGTGGCCGGCGGCGATGCCCGCAGCCTGCTCAACGCCCTGGAGCTGGCGGTGGAGACCACCGAGGCCGATGGCAGCGGCGCCATCAGCATCGATCTGGCCATCGCCGAGGAGTCGATCCAGCAGCGGGCCGTGCTCTACGACAAGCAGGGCGACGCCCACTTCGACACCATCAGCGCCTTCATCAAGTCGCTGCGGGGGAGCGATGCCGACGCCGCTCTGTTCTGGCTGGCGCGGATGGTGGAGGCGGGTGAGAACCCCCGGTTCATCTTTCGGCGCATGCTGATCGCCGCCGGCGAGGACGTGGGGCTGGCCGACCCCCAGGCGATCGTGGTGGTGGAGGCCTGCGCCGCCGCCTTCGAACGGGTGGGGCTGCCGGAGGGTCTCTACCCCCTGGCCCAGGCCGCCCTGTATCTGGCCGGGACGGAGAAGAGCAACAGCATCCTCGGTTTCTTCGACGCGGTGAAGACCGTGCGCACGGCCAACCGTCAGCAGGTGCCCGCCCACCTGCGCGACGCCAACCGCGACGGCAAGGCCTTCGGCGATGGCGTGGGCTACCGCTACCCCCACGCCTACGGGGAGCACTGGGTGGCCCAGCAGTACCTGCCCGGCGCACTGCAGGGCGAAGTGTTCTGGCAGCCGGGGCAGCTGGGCTGGGAGGGGGCCCTGCGCCAGCGGCTGCAGCAGCGTCGCGCAGCCCAGCTGGCGGCGGCCGCCGAAACCGCCCATGAGGGCGGCGAGGTGCTCAGCAGCGGGCCCGACGAACCCCAGCTGGAGCGTTGGCTCAGGCGCCAGGCAGCCAGCGAGGGCGCCCGGCTGGATGCCCTGAGGCAGCGCTTCTGGGCAGGCGCCGACTGGCAGCGGCATCACCGGGTGCTGCTGCTCGACGGCCGTTCCCTGCTCTGGGCCCTCGACCCCCTTCAGGCCACCCCGGAAGGTGGTGTGACGATCCAGGTGGGGGACGAGGCGGTGGCCGGGAGGCTGCGGGCCCAGCTGCAGGTGCTCGACACCCTGCGCCGGCCGGAGCTGGTGGTGACCGGCACCGTCAACCCAGGCCATCTGGCGGCGGCCTGCGGCGACGGTCCCTTCGAGTGGATCGCGGCCCGGCGGGTGGGCGAGGAGCCCACAGCAGCTGGTATTCAGCGCTGGGTCGGCGCTTTCACACCCCTGCTGGCGGAGCAGGGCCAGTGGCGACTGCTGTTCAGCCACCCCCTGCTGGGCCCGATCACGGCCCTCAGCCGGTGTGGTGACCTCGGCCCCGAGCCGGACGAACCGCTGCGGCTGGCGCTGGCTGCCGAGACCAGGGCACGGAAGCGGCAGGAGCAGGGGCTCAGCCGCTGGCGCGTCGCCCTCGACGCTGAGGGGCTGACACTGACCACGGCGAGCTGGAACGAAACCCTCCACCTCGAGCTGAGCGAGGGCCTGCTGGAGCGCTGGCTGGCGCCCACAGGGCCCTATCGCCGTCAGCTCAGGACCCTGAGCGATGGGGCCTTCCAGGTCCTGGGCCAACGGCTGCGCCGCAGCCGGGGAATGAAACTCCCCCAGGACCTGCGGCACACACTGTTGAGCGCCAGGCGCTGAGCGCCAGCTTCACCCGAGACCGCGTCAGCAAAGACCGCGTCACCAAAGACCGCGGATGATCTGCGGCTGGGGCTGGGCCATGGGCGCGGGGGCCACGGTGGTGCGCCTCACTTCGGCCACGGGGGCAGGGGCCTGGTTGGCCTGGATGCAGGCCGGCAGGAACACATACCAGGACAGCAGGGAGGTGCACTGGGCTTCACCCTGACACTGGCCCTCGGCGCAGACGTTCTGGGCGCCGGTGTAGGTGCCGCAGAAATCGGCCAGACGCATGTCCACGGGCAGGTTGGCCATGATCCCGGCCGAGGAGATGCTGCCGTCGCGGGCGTCAGCGATGATCGCGGAGCGCAGCGCTTGCACCGAATACTCGGTCTTGCTGTGGTACGGGAAATAGCTGGTGGTCTGATTCTTCAGGAACCGCACCCCTTCGTCGGAATAGAGGAAGCGGTGCAGGCCGACCATGTCCACCTCATAGGACTTGGTGAGGCCCTCGCGCACCTCGTCATCGCTCCAACCGGAGAGGTCCAGACCACCGCGCAGACCGCGATCGGTGACCTCACCGGTCTCCAGGAAGGTGGTCATGGCGTCCATGTCGGTGGACCAGACAGCGCCGCCGGTGTTCCAGCGCACGGGCAGGTCGTTGTGAACGGCGGCGGAGGCCGGCAGAGCCGAGGCCGTGAGTGCCGAGCCCACCACGAGGCCGGCGAGCAGATGCTTGATCACGGGAGAAACCAATGGATTCATCCCGAAAACTACTCACCAGTGCCGCATCCGGCCATGCACCGCAAGTGTGATCAAGAGATTGATATAAACAGGCCACGCCCGACGCAAACCATGGCCATCCGCGCAATGGCCGCCAGGCCCTGGCGCTCAGAGCACCACCTCCAGGCCGGCGCTCCGAATCCCAGCTCCCACACCCGCCCAGCGCCAGCCAACAGCCACCCCGGTGCTGCAGTCGGGCTGCACACCCTCCTCGCGGTGGAGCAGCTGCCCGCTGGCATGGTCCAGTTGCCAGCGGGAGAGTTCCCTCGCCAGGGTTCTCCGGCGCCACTTGATCGCCGCCTCCTTCAGCACCCAGCTGGTGAGCATCGCGGCGCGCTGCGGCTCAGGAGCGAACGCCTGCAACTGCGCCACTTCCTCAGGCGGGAAGCAGCGCCGCATCAGAGCGGGCGCCACGGGCCGATCGGCCCGCTCCAGATCCACCCCGATCGGAGCGGCGGAAAATCCCAGCAAAAGCACAGCGCCACTGTGGCTCAGGCTCACCCAACCGGCACCACCCAGCAGCCGCGGTGGACAGCCTGGCGGGCTGTGCAGCGGCACCTCGCCCGGACCGCACCCCAGCACCACCGCCAGCCACTGCCGCAGAGCCGATCGGCTCTGCCAGTAGCGCCGCCTCGGCATGGCAGGCAGCTGCCTGCCCCAGGCCAGCTCCGTCGCGGTGAGGGCATCGGCACAGGCTCCCTGCAGGGGCCCGAGCCAGAGCCGGGGTGTGGGGCGGGGCTGGAGCGCTGGGATGGGCGGCGGATGGAGCGGTCCCGATGGAGTGGGGCCGATGCAGTGGGGCGCAGGGGACCGGATCAACCGTGATGTCCCCTAGGCTCCGCCCATTCTCACCCCAGCCACCGATGGCCCTGGAGCCCGGCGCCAGCGCACCCGACTTCACCCTTCCCGACCAGAACGGCAAGGCCGTGAGCCTCTCCGACCTTCGCGGCCAGCGGGTGGTGATCTACTTCTATCCCAAGGACGACACCCCTGGCTGCACCAAGGAGGCCTGCAACTTCCGCGACCAGTGGGGCGCCTTCGAGCAGCACGGCATCAAGGTGCTGGGCATCAGCAAGGACGGCGCCGCCAGCCACGCCAAGTTCATCGCCAAATACGAGCTGCCCTTCACCCTGCTCACGGACGCGGAACCCTGTCCGGTGGCCAGTGCCTACGGGAGCTATGGCCTCAAGAAATTCATGGGCCGCGAATACATGGGCATGATGCGCCACACCTTTGTGGTGGATCCCGAGGGCAGGATCGAGAAGGTGTACACCAAGGTCAAGGCCGAGACCATGGCCGACACCATCCTCAGCGATCTGGGCCTGGGCTGAGGCGGGCCAGGGCCGCCAGGGCCAGGCAGGGCTCATAGGGACGCTGCAGCCGCTCGGCGATCCAGCCGCCATCACCGCCCGTGACCCACAGCCGGCAGCCGGGATGGGCAGACCTGGACTGATGCCAGGCCTCCCGCACAGCGGCCACCAGCCCCTCCCTCACACCCACCACCATGGCTTCGGCGGTGGCGGCTGGCCAGGGCGTCTGAGGCACGACATCCCCGACCACGGCAGGCAGCTGGACGGTGCCTGACTCCAGGGCCCGCAGCTGCAGGGCCAGGCCCGCCTGAATGCGGCCACCGGCAAAGCGCCCCTGGCCATCCACCAGGGTGAAGCTCAGGGCCGTGCCGGCATCGGCCACCAGCACCGCTGAGCGGCTGTGCAGCCAGGCCTGCCAGCCCACCAGGGCCCGGTCGATGCCGAGCCAGGGCGGCAGCTGCGCCAGGGGCACCTGGGCGAGGGACAGCCGTCGGCGGGGATCCGGCTCGCAGCCGGGGGTGATCGGCCCCACCGCCGCCCAGCCCCACAGGTGACGCAGTCGCTCCGCCACAGCGCCGTCCCCACCGCCTGGGGCAGCTGGCGATTCGCTCCAGCAGCGCAGCCCCGCTGGAGCCGGGCAGGCGAAGTGCCAGCGGCTGTTGCCGATCAGGAGCCAGCGCGCCGGGGGGCCCCCACCCCCGTCAGATGCCTTCACCCATCAGGCCGGGGAGGTGGATGCCGCACTCCTGTTTGAGCCCTCCGAAGCGGGTCTGGCGGCCGCTCTGGGTGCCGCTGTCAGGGGCGCTGGAGTGCCAGTCACCCACGCTGGAATACCCCTGATCGAACAGGGGATGCTGGGGCAGACCGTGCTCCTCCATGTAGTAATACACATCCCGGTTGGTCCAGCTCAGCAGGGGGCGCAGGGACCAGCGTTGGCGCACCCCGTCGAGGACGGCCATTCCCCGCCGGTGATCGGTCTGGTTGCCGCGCACGCCGCTGGCCCAGCAGCTCACCCCGAGGGAGCGCAGGGCGTGATCGAGGGGCTCCACCTTGCGGATCCTGTGGTAGAGCTCCATGTCCTCCACCCGGCCCGTCTCCCACAGGCGTCCATGCAGGGCCTCCATGCGGGCGGGGCTCATCACCGCCTGGGCCACATGCAGATCGAACTGCAGGAGGTCATGGAGCTGCTCGGCGTAGCGGTAGGTCTCGGCGGGCAGATAGCCCGTATCCACCCACACCACGGGCACCGTTCTTCCCCGCTCCCTAGCCAGTCGACTCAACAGATGGAGCAGCACGGCCGACTGGATGCCGAAACTGGTGGTGATGGCGAAGCCATCGGCAAAGGTGTCCTGGCCCCAGAGCAGCCGGGCGTAGGCATCACGATCCGCCAGAAGCCTGCGGGCAGCGTCGAGCTCCACGGGCTGGCCGTCGTGGTCGCGGGGCAGGGGTTGGGTCTGGGTCGGGGCGGTGACCATGGCGCCATCATCACCTCCGGACCAGGACGCTGGTTAGGGTCTGAGAGGTAGATGCGTGAACCCGCAGCGATGGCCCGCACGGATCCGCAGCTTGCCGACAGCGCGTCACGCGACAGCGCGTCACCCGCCAGCAATCCACTCGAGGCCCACCCGATCGAGGCCAACGCCCCGATCGTGATCGTGGGCGGGGGCTTTGGCGGGCTCTACACCGCCCTGGCCCTCTCGCAGCAGCGCCAGCACCCACCCCTCCTGCTGATCGAGCCGCGGGAGTGCTTCCTGTTCCTGCCCCTGCTCTACGAGCTGCTCAGCGATGAACTGCGCCGCTGGGAAATCGCCCCCCGCTACGACGCCCTGCTGGCCGGCCGCGGGGTGGCCTGGCTCCAGGACCGGGTGGTGCACATCGACGACCGGCAACACTGCCTGCGCACCGCCGGCGGTCGGGAGCTGAGCTACGGCCAGCTGGTGCTGGCCACCGGGGCCCGCACCCACAGCTTCGGGATTCCCGGGGTTGTGGAGCACAGCTTCAGCTTCCGCAGTCTGGCCGATGCGGAACGGCTCAAAGCGCTGGTGGAGCGGCTGCGGCGTGAGCGCCGGCCCCTGCAGCGGCTGGCCGTGGTGGGGGCCGGCCCCAGCGGTGTGGAGCTGGCCTGCAAGCTGGCCGACCTGCTCGACGGGGCGGCGGTGGTGGAACTCGTGGAGCAGGGGGCTATGGCCCTGCCCCAGGCCCGGGCCTTCAACCGCGAGCAGGCCAATCTGGCCCTGCAGCGCCGCGATGTGCGGCTGCGCTGCGGCTGCCGGGTGCTGGAGGTGGGAGCCGACCACCTGGATCTGCACACCAGCGCCGGGTCGGAGCGCCTGGCCGTGGACGCGGTGGTGTGGACCGGCGGCCTGGACTTCGATCCCCCGCCCATCGCGCCCGAGCCCCAGCGCGATCACCGCGGCCGCCTGCTGGTGGAGCCCTCGCTGCAGCTGCGGGGTCACCCCCACCTGTACGCCGCCGGCGACATCGCCAGCCTGGCCGCGGACGGCGATGGGCACGGTGCTGCCGACAGCACCACCCCACCACCCGCCACCGCCCAGGTGGCGTTGCAGCAGGCCGGCTGCCTGGCCGAGAACCTGCTGCGGGCCCGTCGCGGCCAACCCCTGGAGCCCTTCCGGTTCCAGGATCTGGGCGAGATGATCAGCCTGGGCCGGGGCGAGGCCAGCCTCGTGGCCGGTGGCTTCACCCTGGCCGGGGCTGCGGCCTTTCAGCTGCGCCGGCTGGCCTACCTGTCCAGGCTGCCGGGTCGCCCCCACCAGCTGCGAGTGGCTGCCGGCTGGCTGGCCGACTGGCCGCGATGACCCCAGGCCGACGCCCCCGCGGTCTGCTGCTCGATGCCATGGGCACCCTGATCGGCCTGCGCGAGCCGGTGGGCCGCACCTACGCAGCGGCGGCGGCTCGCCATGGGATCACGGTCGATGCCGATGCCGTGGATCGGGCGTTTCGGGCCTCCTACCGCCAGGCCCCACCCCTGGCCTTTCCCGGCCTGAAGGGGGAGCAGCTGGTGCTGGCTGAACGCCGCTGGTGGGGGGATCGCATCGGCGACAGCCTGCTGGGCGCGGGCGCCGATGCGGCACCGGAGGCGATGGTGCAGGAGCTGTTCGACCACTATGCCGATCCAGGCCTCTGGCATGTCTTTGACGATGTGCCTCCCCAACTTGAGCGCTGGTACCGCCGCGGCCTGGCTCTGGCCGTGGTGAGCAATTTCGACAGCCGGCTGCCCGGCCTGCTGGAGGGGCTGGGGCTGGCCCGCTGGCTGCAGGTCGTGGTGGTGTCCAGTGCCGCCGGAGTCGCGAAACCGGATCCAGGCCCCTTTCAGCTGGCCCTTGAGGGTCTGGGACTGGTGGCCAGCCAGGCCTGGCATGTGGGTGACAGCCCGGAGGATGTGCAGGGCGCTGCGGCGGCCGGCCTGCGCTGCCTGCTGGTGCGTCGTCCTTGAAACAGGGAGGGCTGGGTGGGCGCACGGCTGGCCTGCGGCCCGCCCAGCGCCGACGGCTGGAGCAGCTCTGTCATCGCCGCCACCCGCCCGGCGCCGTGGCTGAGCTGCTGTGCCTGCAGCGCCTGGCCAGCGAAAGCCGGGACCTGGAGCTCCCCCTCACTCTGGTGATCGATGGCCGGGGCCTCTGCCGCCTGCTCTGGGTGGGGCCTCTTCAGGCCTGGGGCCAGAGCCGTGAGGGCCTGCCCGGGGCCCGGCGGGGCCAGAAGCGGGAGCTGCGGCTGGTCACCTGCTGCGGCCGCTGCCGGCAGCTGGAGCCGGGACGGCTGGAGGGGGTGGCGGCCCTCGATCTCCAGCCGCTGCTGTGGTTGCGCTACGGCGACCAGGCCGGCGCGGGGGGCCACTGGCCGGCCCTGCTGCTGCAGGCCAGCGGCACCAGCGGTGAACCCTGGCCGGTGCGCGAGGCGGGCGAGCTGGCCCTGCTCTGCGGCCGCGACCCCACCGGTCTGCCGGGCCAGGGGGAGATGGGCTCCGGCGCCGCGGCCGACCCCGGGCGGGAACGGGTGCTGCTGCTGGCCCTCAGCCCCGCCGACCGGGGCCTGGCGCAGCGGCGCATCGGCGAGCTGGAGGGACTGGTGCGCAGCGCCGGAGCCGATCCCGTGGGCGTGGTGGAGCAGCGGCGCGGCCAGCAGACGCCGCAGACGATCTGGGGGGAGGGCAAGCTGGCGGAAGCCGCCCTGGAGGCCCGGCAGCTCGGGGCCACGCAGGTGGTGACAGACCGGGAACTCACCCCCGTGCAGGGCCGCAATCTGGAGCGGCTGCTGGATCTGCCGGTGAGTGATCGCAGCGAACTGATCCTCGACATCTTTGCCCAGCGCGCCGCCAGCGCCGCCGGCCGCCTCCAGGTGGAGCTGGCTCAGCTGCGCTACCGCCTGCCACGGCTGCTGGGGCGAGGCCGCAGCCTCTCCCGCCAGGGCGGCGGCATCGGCACCCGGGGCCCCGGCGAAACCCAGCTGGAGAAAGACCGCCGCGCCATTGCCCGGCGGATCGAGCGGCTGCAGCGGCAGGTGCGCGACCTGGGGGCCCACCGGGCACGATTGCGACAGGGTCGCGGATCCCTCAAGCGCCTGGCCCTGGTGGGCTACACCAACGCCGGCAAGAGCTCCCTGCTGAATGCCCTCGGACGGGGTGACAGCCGCCAGGCGGTGCTGGCCGAGAACAAGCTGTTCGCCACGCTGGATCCCACCACCCGGCGCATCGAGCTGGCCGATCCCGCCGGCGGCCCAGGCACACCGCTCCTGCTCACCGACACGGTTGGCTTCATCCGCGATCTGCCGCCGCAGCTGCTGGAAGCCTTCCGCTCCACCCTCGAGGAAACCCTGGCAGCGGACGGCCTGCTGCTGGTGGTGGATCTCAGTGATCCGGCCTGGCCGGACCAGCTGCGCACCGTGCACGGCATCCTCGACGCCCTGGGCTCCACCGTGCCCCGCCGGCTGGTGGCCAACCAGATCGACCGCTGCCCGTCCGGTGAGCTGGAGCGAGCCCGCTGTCTCGATCCCCAGGTGCTGTTCGTCTCGGCGACGGCACGCCTCGGGCTGCAGCACCTGCGCAGCGAGCTTCGCCACTGGCCGGCGCAGGAGCAGACCCCAGAAACAACGGCATCAAGATAGGAAATGCCTCGACTCAGGACTGCGTCAAGCCCAGCAAAACCCGCCAGCACTGAAGAGATGGACCTTGCCCATTCCCACCAGGCAGCCGCCCTATAGTCCAGCTTGGCTGCAGGGTCGGCAGGTCTTCGGTGCCGGCCAGAGCGTTCCGAGTCCGGTTGGCTGCAAGACCAACCCCAGGGTGTTCGGTCCAGGCCGCTATCGCTATCTCGATATTCCTCGCCATGGCTGTCCATTCCCGCTCACCATGACGCTGCTGGTGCCGTTTCTGATCTGCCGGCAGTTCAACGTCTAAGGTCAAGGCAGACAGGGTCAAGGCAGACAGCGGGTCAGGACAGACACCCCGGGAGTCGCGCCGCGCTGTCAACCCCTTGCTCAACCCCTTGCTCAGCGAAACTGCTCAACGAAACTGCTTCGCTAAATTGCCTCGCGAAATTGCTTCGCAGGTCTGTTTCAACAGCCTCGTTCCCACAACTCCGACTCCACAACTCTGTTGTCTTCTTTGTCATCAACCATGAGCCTTCAACTCGGCGACACTGTGCCCGACTTCACCCAGAACTCCCAGCTGGGCCTGATCAACTTCTACGACTTCGCCGGCGACAGCTGGGTGGTGCTGTTCTCCCACCCTGCGGACTACACCCCCGTGTGCACCACCGAACTGGGTGAAGTGTCGCGCCTGCGCCCCGAATGGGAGAAGCGCAACGTCAAGACCATCGCTCTGAGCGTCGATTCGGCCGAAAGCCACAAGGGCTGGATCGGCGACATCAACGAAACCCAGCGCACCAGCGTCGACTATCCGATCCTCGCCGACGAGGACAAGAAGGTGGCTGACCTCTACGGGATGATCCACCCGAACTCCCTCAACAACCTCACGGTGCGTTCGGTGTTCATCATCGATCCCAACAAAAAACTGCGTCTGCAGATCACCTATCCGGCCAGCACGGGACGCAATTTCGATGAGATCCTGCGGGTGATCGATTCCCTCCAACTCACCGACTACCACCAGGTGGCCACCCCGGTGAACTGGAAAGACGGTGAGGACTGCGTGGTGGTGCCCTCGATCCCCACCGACGAGGCCCGCACGAAGTTCCCGAAGGGCGTCACGGAGATCAAGCCCTACCTGCGCATGACCCCCCAGCCCAACAAGTGAGATCCGGGGCCCGATGAATTCGAGGGCCATGGCGGTGCTGGGGCTGATGAGCGGCACCAGCGCCGACGGGGTGGACGCCGTGCTGGCCCGCTTTTCCGGCCCCTGCCGGCGCCCCCGCTGGCAGATCCTGGCCAGCCACTCCACCCCCTATCCCGATCCCCTGCGCCAGGAGCTGGTGGCGGTTGGCCAGGGTGCACGGCGCAGCAGCGCCGAGCTGCTCGATCTGGCGGAGGCGGTGACGGAGGTGCAGGCCGCGGCCGCCCGGGCCTGCGACCCCCGCTCCCTGGCCCGGCTGGTGGGCTGCCACGGCCAGACCATCTGGCACCGGCCCCCCAGCCCGCCCCGGCGGGGCGCCAGCTGGCAGCTGCTCCAGGCCCCCCTGCTGGCGCAGCTGTTGCGGTGCCCGGTGGTGCACGACCTGCGGGCGGCCGATCTGGCCCTGGGCGGTGAGGGAGCTCCTCTGGTGCCGGCTGCCGACGAGGCCCTGCTGGGGCGCACCGGCGGCTGGCGGGCCGTTCTGAATCTGGGGGGCATCGCCAACCTCACCCTGATCCCGCCCCGGAGCGGCCCCGACCGCCGGCAGGTGGTGCGGGGCTGGGACTGCGGACCGGCCAACACCCTGGTGGATCTGGCCGTCAGCCAGTTCAGCGACGGGGAGCAGAGCATGGATGGTGGCGGCGCCTGGGCCAGCCGTGGCCGGGTGGACGAGCCAACCCTGCAGCGTTGGCTGCAGGAGCCCTATTTTCGCGCCGCCAAGAAGTTCGACTACACCATGGGCAACAAGTTCTCGACCTATGCCACGTGGTGGATCCGCCAGGCCGTCACCCGAGCCATCGCGGACCAGAGCCG
>JAWOBH010000006.1:0-4054 GCA_046498125.1 Prochlorococcaceae cyanobacterium
ACCCTGCAGCAGCGCCACCCCCGCCGCCGTGAACTGCCGTTCGATTCCCATCGCCGCCGCATGAGCGTGGTGGTGGAGAGCGCCGAGGGGACGCTGCTGGCGATCATCAAGGGGGCGCCGGTGGATGTGATCCGGCACTGCAGCACCCAGGTGGGTGCCAACGGGCCGGTGCCGCTTGAAGGGCCATGGCGTCAGCGGGCCCTGAGCGCCAACGATGATCTGGCCGCCCAGGGGCACCGGGTGCTGGCGGAGGCCCGCAGACCCGTGGAGGCCCACCGGCTCGAGGCCCGGGCCGAGGAGCTGGAGCGGGATCTGGAGCTGGTGGGGCTGCTGGCTCTCTACGACCCACCACGGCCGGAGGTGCCGGACGCGATTCGCCAGTGCCATCGGGCAGGGATCCGGGTCACGATGGTGACCGGTGACTATGGCCTCACCGCCCAGGCGATCGCCCAGCAGATCGGCCTGCTGGATCCGCCGGCCGGTACGGCTGCCCAGAGCCGGGAGGCGTTGGCCGCCGATCCGGTGCGGGTGATCGAAGGACCCCAGCTCGATCGGCTCAGCGAGGTGCAGCTGCGCGAGCTGCTCAAGTACCGCCACCGGCTGATGTTCGCCCGCATGGCACCGGAGCAGAAGTTGCGGCTGGTGCAGGCCTACCGCGCCCTCGGGGAGGTGGTGGCGGTGACCGGCGATGGCGTTAACGATGCCCCGGCCCTGCGCGCCGCCGACATCGTGCTGCTCGACGACAACTTCGCCACGATCGTGAGCCCGGTGCGCTACTACCGCTCGGTGGTGGCCAACATCGGCAATTTCATCACCTACATCCTCGCCTCGAACGTGCCGGAAGCAGCACCTCCAGCAGGCCGTCGGCCAGGGGGCGGTGCTCCTGCAACCGGCTGCTCCAGCGGCACGGTGAGTTCAACCCGGAACACATGGGCCAGGCGCCGAGGGTGGTGGTGCTGCAGCCAGTACTGCAGCTCCCCTGGTTCCCAGGAGATCCCTTCGAGCAGCTCCCGGCGCAGGGCCTTCTCAGCAGTCTCACCGGGATCGAGATGGCCGCCGAACAGGCCCCAGCACCCCGGGGCCACGATGCCGGGGATGTCATCGCGCAGCTGCATCAGCCAGCGGTCCTGGCGGTGCAGCATCGCCAGTGCGACTTCGAGGGTCATCGGCCGGCCCGGCGCGGCGGCATGGGATCCGGAGAGCGTGGCGGATCCGGTGGGTGCTGCGAAGAGGGTTGCTGCGCTGATGCCTCCACCCCCACGGGAGGCCTGGATGCGCCGACGCCGAGATGAACGAACAGCAGCGGCGCCGTGGCAAGCCAGAGCACGACGACAACCCAGATCCGCCCGCGCAGAAGGTTGTAGTTCGCGAGCACCTCCGACCACGGGCGGCCGACGACGACGCCGAAGAACAGACACTCGAAGGCCACGGTCAACGCGGCCCAGCCCAGACCAATCACCAGGGCATGGCGGCTGGAGGACGGTGGGTAGAGCCGGATGCAGATCCACATCACGCAGCCGAGCAGGAGCACGCTGGTGATGGTGGAGAGCTGGTGGGCGGCGAGCTCACCCATCCGCGCTCCATAGGTGAGATCACGAACGGCACCGTTGGCGATGGAGGCCAGCAGCATCACGGCCCAGGCCCCCAGGTAGTACCAGGTGTGCGTGGTGGCCATGCTGGGGAATCAGGGCTGCCCGGGGTGCTCAGAACCCAGGATGGCGATGCCCATCCAGATCAGACCGAGATTGCGGATCGCCGTGCCCATGGTCTGCAACTGCTCGGGGGCAGACAAGAGGGCAAGGATCAGATTGACGGCCAGCCCCGCGGCGAAGAGCCGGATGGCGGCGCCTGGGAGTCGACCCGCCCGCAGGGCGGACCAGGAAAACAGCAGTCCGCCGAGCACCATCAGGGCGCCATGGAAGGTGTAGGCAGGACCCAGGCGTTCCCAGAGGACGGCGTAGGTGGGCGTGCGCGCAGCCAGGGCATCGAGTGCGGTGTGGGCGAAGTAGGTGAAGGCCGTGCCGTAGAGGAGTGCGCCCAGGAGCCCGGCCGCACCGAGCCGGTTTCCGTGCAGCACGGAGATGCCCAGCAGCAGCCAGGAGAACATCAGGAAGGCCAGGTAGCTGAGCCAGAGCTGATCTGGTGAAAATCCGCCCTGGACCCACTCGATGGCATCGGAGAGACCATGGAGCACCGGCGCCGTGATGGCGGCAACGCCCACCACCACCTGAAGCGCCGTGCGGCGGGTGCGGGCAGGGAGTGGCCGCACCTCAAGCTCAACCCAGCCGGTGGCCGGATCCAGCTCCCTGCTGAAGCGCCACTCCGGCAGCAGGCCCACCACCAGCTCGGCCGTGGTGCGCACCAGCGAGCCGGCGCAGAGATGGCCGCCGATCACCTTTCCGGTGCTGTCCGCCACGGCGATGTGCAGGTGCGCGCCATCCGCTGACAGTGTGCCGGTCAGGCTGAGGATCTCCAGCTCACCGTCCAGGGTGGTGCTCTGCTGCCGGCTGGCCAGCCGCAGCCGGGCCACCGAGAGGCTGCCGATACCGCTGATCAGGCAACCGGCCTGCTCGTGCTGCTGGCCCATCCAGGCCTCGAGTGCCAGGCGCAGGTCATCGCCGGGTCTGAGTCGCAGGGGCACCACCTTCATGGGCTGAGACCCTCAACCAGGGACTGGATCATCACCAACGCATCGACGTAGCCCAACCGCTTGTGGAGGAACGCTCCCGGCAGGGTGCCGACGATCCGAAATCCGTTCTGCTGCCAGCAGCGCAGGCCGGCGGTGTTGGTGCTCACCACCAGGTTGAACTGCATCGCCCGGAAGCCCAGCCGCCGGGCAGCCTGCAGGGAGTGCTGGCAGAGGCGGCTGCCGATCCCCTGCCGGCGGCAGTGCTCCGCCACGACATAGCCGGCATTGGCGACATGGGCGCCGAGAGCGAGGCTGTTGGGCCGGAGGTAGTAGCTGCCCACCAGCGCGCCAGCGCCATCCACCGCCACCATCACCGCCTGACTCTGCTCCACCCACGCCGCTCGAGCCTCGGCCTCGACGATCGCCGGGTCGTGGGGAAAAGTCTCGCCGGCACGGAACACCGGCTCCAGCAGCTGCCAGACAGCCGGCCAGTCGGCCGGCTCCATGGGGCGGATGGACAGGGCGTCGTTGCTCACAGCCTCCTCAGCTCCGCATCGAGTCCCTCGGTGACGGCCGTCAGGAAGGGCAGATCGAGGGTGTCGATCGTGTCGCTCATCCGGTGGTCATGCGGGTTGCGCAGGAATGAGGTGTCGGTGACCATCACCGCGTCGTAGCCCGCATCCCAGAAGGGGCTGTGATCCGAGAGGCGCACATCCGGCAGCGCTCGGCCGCCGTTGGGCACCGGCAGCACTTTGGTTTTCACGTGCCGGCCCATGGGCCCCGCCAGCTGCGGGAAAGTTAGGGCGGCGGCGGCGTTGCCCACCACGGCGATGAAGTCGCCCACCGCGCCGTAGATCCGGCGCATCGCCGGCAGTGGGTAGTCCTGCGTCGGGCTGGTGAACCCGACCATCTCCAGGCTCACCATCAGCAGCAGCTTCTGGCTGGCCTGGCGCAGGTCTCGGGCCAGGGCCCTGCTGCCCAGCATCCCCCACTCCTCCTGATCGAAAGCCACGATCCACACCGGCCGCCGCGGCGGCGCCGGGCGATTTGCTCGAGGTGGGCCAGGAGGCGGTGCTGGAGGCTGTCGGTCAAGAGATGAAAGCGGGGCCTGTCGAGCCGATGCCATCAGCCGCCGGGCTGCCGGGTGGTGCTGCGGGCCTCGGCTTGGTGTGGTGGCAAGCCCGACCTGCGGACGCTGACCAGCGGCATTCCCCGGAGGCTAGGAATGGTGGGAATGGACCCAGGGGATGCGAACGATGAAGAAAGCTCTGATCACCACGGGATGCCTGATCGCCCTGGCCTCAATCACGCCGAGACACGAGATGCGAGCGATGGGCTGCGCCGGCGCGCAGAGCGGCTGGCTGCCGATGGATCAGTGTATAAGATCGAGACGATCGATCACGGACAGCGCGTCGGCTATGCGGG
>JAWOBH010000114.1:0-5174 GCA_046498125.1 Prochlorococcaceae cyanobacterium
CTCGGCAGCGGCCGGCTGCTCCAGGCGATAGAGGTCCAGATGCACCAGGGCGGTGGGTGTGCCGTCAGGCAGCACGCCGCCGTAGTGCTGGGCGAGGGCGAAGGTGGGGCTGGTGATCGGCTCGCTGATGCCCAGGCCGGCGGCGATCCCCTGCACCAGAGAGGTTTTGCCCGCCCCCAGCTCCCCCTGCAGCAACAGGGCCGGAGGGGCGCCCCCAGCACCCGCCCTGCGGGCTGCCAGCAGCCGCGCCGCCAGCTCGTGGCCCAGGGCGCGGGTGGCCGCCGCATCCGCCAGCTGCCAGCGCTGCAGGGGAGTGGGATTCACGGCGTCTGGAATGCTCCCGGTAGATTGCCGGCCAGCGAGCCCGAAGCCTCGGCGTCTCCGCAGATATTTGCCAACGCCCTCCCAGCCGGGAGCGAGCCGTACCCCCGGAGCAACAACCCATGGTGGCCACCCCCGCCGCAGCGTCCAGCGCGTCTGCCCTGCAGAGCACGTCGTCGTACGTGATCGCCGATCTCGGCCTGGCCGATTTCGGCCACAAGGAGATCGCCATCGCCGAAACCGAGATGCCGGGCCTGATGGCCCTGCGTGAGAAGTACGGCGCCGAGCAGCCCCTCAAGGGCGCCCGCATCGCGGGCTCGCTGCACATGACGATCCAGACCGCCGTTCTGATCGAAACCCTGGTGGCCCTCGGCGCCGAGGTGCGCTGGGCCAGCTGCAACATCTTCTCCACCCAGGACCACGCCGCCGCCGCCATCGCCGCCTCCGGCGTGCCGGTGTTCGCCTACAAGGGCGAAACCCTGGATGAGTACTGGGCCTTCACCCACCGGATCCTCGAGTGGGGCGACGGCGGCACCCCCAACATGATCCTCGACGACGGCGGCGATGCCACCGGTCTGGTGATCCTGGGTACCAGGGCCGAGAGCGATCCCTCGGTGCTCGCCAACCCCTCCAACGAGGAAGAGACGGCGCTGTTCAACAGCATCCGCCAGAAGCTCGCGGCCCAGCCCTGCTTCTACTCCCGCATCAAGGCCGCCATCCAGGGCGTCACCGAGGAAACCACTACCGGCGTGGCCCGTCTGTATCAGCTGCAGAAGAGCGGCGAGCTGCCCTTCCCGGCGATCAACGTCAACGACTCAGTCACCAAGAGCAAGTTCGACAACCTCTACGGCTGCCGCGAATCGCTCGTGGACAGCATCAAGCGAGCGACCGACGTGATGGTGGCCGGCAAGCAGGCCCTGGTGCTGGGCTACGGGGATGTGGGCAAGGGTTCGGCCCAGTCGCTGCGCGGCCTGGGCGCCACCGTGATGATCGCCGAGATCGACCCGATCTGCGCCCTGCAGGCGGCGATGGAGGGCTATCGGGTGGTGCGTCTCGAGGACGTGGTGCGCGATGTGGACATCTTTGTGACCGCCACCGGCAACTTCCGGGTGATCCGCCACGAGCACCTGATCCAGATGAAGGACCAGGCGATCGTGTGCAACATCGGCCACTTCGACAACGAGATCGATGTGGCGTCGCTCAAGCAGTACCCCTGGGACACCATCAAGCCCCAGGTGGACCACATCACCCTGCCCAGCGGTAACAAGATCATCCTGTTGGCCGAGGGCCGGCTGGTGAACCTGGGCTGCGCCACCGGCCACCCCAGTTTCGTGATGAGCAACTCCTTCACCAACCAGGTGCTGGCCCAGATCGAGCTGTTCAGCAAGGCTGAGCAGTACGACAAGCAGGTGTACGTGCTGCCCAAGCACCTCGATGAGATGGTGGCCCGCCTCCACCTCGACAAGATCGGCGCCAGGCTCACCGAGCTCACCGCCGAGCAGGCCGCCTACATCAACGTGCCGGTGGAGGGGCCCTACAAGCTCGAGCACTACCGCTACTGAGTTGCCGCCAGGTCGGCCCGCGTCGGGCGGCCACCGGCCTGGGGCCGGACGCCGCCCTCATGCGGGCCGACCTGGCGGGTTGGGTGGGGCTGGGCGCTGTGTTGGCGAGCGGATCTGACCTGCCGGGGCTTCTGGTTCCGGCAGCTCCCCTGACCACAGGTCCCAGCACAGGCTTCCTGTGGGTGCAGCACAGCGAGGCTGGCCCTGATGTCTGCTCCGGCATCCAAGCCAACCCCCGGCCCGCCGTGGCGCGTCGATGGGCGGAGCCGGCCGTCGCGCCAGCGCGGCCGGCGACCCCATGAGCGCGCCACGGCGCAGGCGCTCAGAACGGCACTTCCTCCTCGCTGGGCTCGCCGCCCCCGAAGCCACCGCCGCCGCCGCCGAAGCTGCCGGCGCCGGCCATGGCGGCCTCGCTGTCGCGCTTGGAGCCGAGCAGCTCCAGCCGGTCCACACGGATCACCGGTTTGGTGCGCTCCTCACCGCTGCCGCGGTCGGTCCAGCGGTCGAGCTTGAAGCTGCCGATGATGCCCAGCAGTGAGCCCTTGCGCACATAGTCGGCCGCCACCTGGGCCTGCTTGCCCCAGATCTCGAGGTTGAACCAGTCGGGCTCGTCGTCGCGGCTGCGGCGGTTCACCGCCAGGGTGAGGTTGGCGACCATGCTGCCGGATTCGAAGTAGCGCACCTCGGGATCGCGGCCGGCCCGGCCCACCAGGGTGATGGAGTTGACGCCCATGGCGTATGTCCTCGTTCGTAGGGATCAATGATGCGGCACCCGGGGCCGGAAACCGGTCTCTGGCGCCACTGTTCTGCCAGTGCCACCGCTGCGGCGGGGCTGTAACACCCACCTATGATTCGGCCCCTCCCGGCCGGTTCCTGCCACGTGTTTTTCCGTCGCTTTCAGTTCTCCCGCGACATCGGCATCGACCTGGGAACGGCCAACACCCTGATGTACGTCTCCGGCAAGGGCATCGTGCTGCAGGAGCCCTCGGTGGTGGCCCTCGATCTTGAGCGTGGCGTGCCCCTGGCCGTGGGCAATGAGGCCAAGATGATGCTCGGCCGCACTCCTGGCAACATCCGGGCCGTGCGGCCCCTGCGCGACGGCGTGATCGCCGACTTCGACGCCGCCGAGCAGATGATCAAGACCTTCATCCAGAAGGGCAACGAGGGCCGCGGCATCGTGGCGCCGCGTCTGGTGATCGGCATCCCCAGCGGTGTCACCGGTGTGGAGCGCAGGGCCGTGCGTGAGGCCGGCCTGGCCGGCGCCCGCGAGGTGCACCTGATCGATGAGCCGGTGGCGGCCGCCATCGGCGCCGGACTGCCCGTGACCGAGCCCGTGGGCACCATGATCGTGGACATCGGCGGCGGCACCACCCAGGTGGCGGTGCTCAGCCTGGGCGGCACCGTGCTCAGTGAATCGGTGCGGGTGGCCGGCGATGAGCTCAGCGACGCCATCGGCGTGTACCTCAAGAAGGTGCACAACCTGGTGGTGGGCGAGCGCACCGCCGAGGACATCAAGATCCGCATCGGCTCGGCCTTCCCCGATGAGGCCCACGA
The DNA here is from genome assembly GCA_046498125.1 of Prochlorococcaceae cyanobacterium. Classification (GTDB taxonomy): domain Bacteria; phylum Cyanobacteriota; class Cyanobacteriia; order PCC-6307; family Cyanobiaceae; genus NIES-981. The sequence goes on from JAWOBH010000114.1 coordinate 3,438, forward strand.
CGAGACCTCGATGGACGTGCGCGGCCTGCACCTGCTCTCCGGTCTGCCCCGCACCATCAACGTGCGCGCCGGCGATATCCGCGAGGCGATGGCCGAACCGCTGAACGTGATCGTGGAGGCTGTGAAGCGCACGCTCGAGCGCACTCCTCCCGAGCTGGCCGCCGACATCGTGGACCGCGGCATCATGCTTGCTGGCGGTGGCGCTCAGGTGCGCGGCATCTCCGACCTGATCAGCCACGAAACCGGGATCCTCACCCATGTGGCCGAGGAGCCTCTGCTGTGCGTGGTGCAGGGTTGCGGCATGGTGCTGGAGGACTACAAGACCCTTGAGCGCGTGCTCGACACTCCTGACTTCGTGCGCCAGCTGGCCTGACGTCGATGCAGTCCTCGGGCCGCGGGCTGCGCCTGCCGTCGCTGCGCCGGGTCAGGGCAGTCTGGCCCTGGTTGCTGGTTCTCGCGGCCGTGGTGGCTGTGCGCCTGAGCAAGGGGGCCTTCCTCAGTGACGCCTACGCCCTGCTCAGCCGTCCCTTCTGGCCCGGCAGCGCCCAGTCGGAATGGCTGCGCGCCGCCCAGGATCTCGATCAGCAGAGCCGCCTGGAGCAGCTCGAGGCCGACAACCGCCGCCTGCGGGAGCTGCTGGAGCTCCAGGCCGGCTCCGCGGACCTGCTCAGTGCCCCGGTGATCTCCCGCCAGGTCCAGGGCTGGTGGCAGCAGCTGGTGATCGGCCGCGGCTCGCTGCAGGGACTGGCCAGCGGCGATGCGGTGCTGGCTCCGGGGGGGCTGCTGGGCCGGGTGGTGAGCGTCACCCCCTCCACCGCCACCGTCACCCTGCTCACCGACACCTCCAGCCGTGTGGGCGTGTGGGTGGGCCGGGTCGGCCACCACGGCATGCTCGTGGGTCAGGGCAGCGATCGCCCCCTGCTGCGCTTCATCCAGCAGGACGTGGGCGTGCGCCCCGGCGATGTGGTCACCACCTCGCCCGCCAGCACCCTGTTGCCGCCGAATCTCACCGTGGGCGTGGTGCAGAGCGTCAATGACCGGGCGGTGCCGGCCCCCGAGGCGGTGGTGCAGCTGAGCGCGCCGGCCGAGGCGATCGACTGGGTGCAGGTGCGGGTGGCGGCGCCGTGAGCGGCCTGGGGCGCCAGCGCTGGACCCTGGCCACCGTGCTGCTGGTGCCCCTGCTGGTGCTGGCCGCGCCTCCGCCCCTGAAGCTGGCCGGGGTGCCGCCCAGCTGGGCCGTGCTCTGGCTGCTGCCCTGGGCCCTGGTGGACGGCCCCCTCTCCGGAATCCTGCTGGGGGTGGTGCTGGGCCTGCTGCTGGACAGCCTCCATCCCGGCCCCCTCACCCAGCTGCCCGTGCTGGCCCTGCTGGGCTGGTGGTGGGGCCGCCTGGGGCGCCGCCGGGCACGGATCGAGCGCAGTTTCAGCCTCGGCCTCCTGGCGCTGCTGGGCGCCGCCCTGCTGGGGGCTTCGCTGGTCCTGCAGCAACTGCTGTGGGGGCTCTTCAGTGCCGCCAGCCTGCACTCCCTGCTGGCCCAGACCCTGCTCACGGGGCTGCTGGCACCGATGCTGTGCTCACTGCAACTGCTGCTCTGGCGCCAGCTGGTCCCGGGCCTGCGCAGCTGATGGCCCAGTCCCGCCAGCCCACTCCCCGCCAGCCGATGTCCAGCGATCCGATCTCCAGTCCGCTGATGCCGCGCCGGGGGGTGCTGCGCCTGCCAGGGCCAGCAGGCGCAGC
>JAWOBH010000208.1:0-5174 GCA_046498125.1 Prochlorococcaceae cyanobacterium
CCGCTGGCTGATCTCCCCCCACACCATGAACGGGCAGAAGGAGCACCACAGTCGCCCCACCAGGGGAAAGCCCAGCAGGATCAGGGGCCACCACCAGGCCCAGAAGAGATTCAGGCCGCCGTTGTGCCCCTGGTCCTGGGGCCCCAGCCAGAGCCAGAGGTTCACGAGCACGAACACCCAGCTCACCAGGCCGAACAGCAGGACGTTCCAGAGGCGCGGCTCGCGCATCACGAAGCGCAGCCGCGGTTTCCAGCGCCAGAGATCGAAGCGCGGCCGCACCCCGCGGGAGCCAGTCCAGAACACCTCATCGGGCAGGGTGGCGGGCAGGGTGGCGGCAGCGGGGGAGGCCTGATCGGCGCTCTGGCGCAGGGCCCGCTCGACCAGCCCCTCCAGCTCGCGCAGATTGCCGGGGAAGTCGTGGCTCTGCAGCCGCTTCACCACCGCCTCGCTCACCTGGGGCGGACGGCTCCAGCCCAGGCCCCGCGCCTGCTGGCGGATCCCGTAGCGCAGCCATTCGCCCAGATCCTGACGCCGCACCCGCAGCGGCGGCACGCGGATCACTATGGCGCAGCCGTCGAACTCCGGCAGGGCCGACTCGGTGGTGCAGAACAGCCGGCCGCTGAACAGGCGCTCGGGACCGCCCGCTCCCGCCGCCCGCCAGCGCCCACTGCGCAGCAACTCCAGCAGCTGGGGCCGCAGGCGGGGATCGGCGCGATCGAGGTTGTCGATCAGCAGGGCGCCATCGCCGAGGCAATCGAGCAGGGAACCGTCGCCGCCGCTGGAGGCGCTGCCGAACAGGGCGGCCCCATCGTCTCCCAGGGCGGCGGCATCGATGCGGGCCATCAGCCGCCGCCGACGCGCACTGCCGAAGTGGATCAGGGCGGCCAGGTTGTCCTTGCCCAGGCCCGGTTCACCGCTGATCAGCACCGCACCCGCCTGCGGGTCAGCGGCGGCCCGGCGCACCGCCTCCCGCAGGCGCTCGGCGTAGCGGCTGCTGCCCACCACGCCGCGGCGGGTGCGACCGAGCAGGTGCGGAGCCAGTTTCAGCAGGCAGGCCTCATCGCTGCTCCGGCCGCTGTCCGCCATCCGCCCATCCCCGCCGATCTCCTGATTGTGTGCCCCCACCCCGCCCGGGGCCCATAGGCTGAGCGGCGCCGCGCCCGCCAGCCCGTGACCCTCACCCTCTACGGCGGGGCCCGCACCCGGGCCTCCATGCCCCGCTGGTATCTGGAGGAGAAGGCCATCCCCTACCGCTATGTGGAGCTGGATCTGCAGGCGGGCGAACACCGCCAGAGCGCCTTCACCGCCATCAACCCCTTCGCCAAGCTGCCGGCCCTGGAGGACGACGGCCTCGAGGCCCCAGGCGGCGGGCCGCTGCGGCTGTTCGAGAGCGGCGCCATCCTGCTGCACCTGGCCGAGCGCTTCGGCGCTGAATTCACGGCGGGGGTGGCCGGGAGTGCGGAGCAGGCGGCCGTCCGCCGGGCCCTGGTGGTGCAGTGGCTGCTGTTCGCCAACGCCACCCTGGCGGTGGCCCTGTTCGTGCCCAGCAACCGGGAGCGGGAGTTCCCGCGGCTGATGGACGTGCTCGACGGGCAGCTGGCCGGCGGCCGGCCGCTGGTGGGCGAGAGCTGGGGCGCCGCCGACTGCGCCGTGCGGGCCTACCTGGCCTACCTGCCGATCTTCTTCCCCGAGATCGATCTGGAGCCCTGGCCCGGAGTGCTTGCGGCGATCGCCAGTGCCCAGGCCAGCGCGGCCTACCAGCGGGCGATGGGCAGCCGGTGACACCAGCGGCAGGGGCTGCAGCAGCGGCCGGAGTGGCGCCGTTCGTGTGGGGCGGCGAGCGGCTGGAGCTGCTGGCGGAGCGGGCGATCTGGGATCCGCAGCGGCGGGTGCTGCTGCTGGCCGACGTGCACCTGGGCAAGGCCGAGACCTTCCAGGCCCATGGGTTGCCCCTGCCCAGCGACGGCGACGCCGGCAACCTCAACCGCCTGCTGGAGCTCGCCCACCGTCACCGTCCCGACCGGGTGCTGGTGCTCGGCGACCTGATCCACAGCCGCCTGGGACTCACCGCCGACCTGCGGGGCAAGCTGGCGGCCCTGCCGGAGCTGCTGGGCTGCCCGCTACAGCTGATCGGCGGCAATCACGAGCGGGGCAGCTGGATCGAGGGACTGCCCCAGCAACCCAGCCAGGCGCTGGGACCCTGGTGGCTGAGCCACGAACCGGAGTCCCGGCCCGGCCTGCTGAACCTCTGCGGCCACCTGCACCCGGTGGCCCTGATCGGCCGCGGCGCCGACCGGCTGCGGTTGCCCTGCTTCAGCTACTGCCCCCGTCATGAACGGCTGGCGCTGCCGGCCTTCGGCGATCTCACCGGCGGCATGCCCCTGGCACGCCACGAACGCCAGTGGCTGGTGGCCGAGGGGGCCGTGCTGGAGGTGCCCCGGAGCCGTGGCCGGCGACCTTGACCAGCCCAGCGCTCAGTCCTCCTCAAACACCCTCAGCCAGTCGCGCCCCATGTCCACCACGTGCCAGCCACGTTCGGGAGCCTGGAGGAGGGCCTGCACCAGCTTGCCGGTGCTTCTGGTTTCCGCGTCGTAGGCGTACTCGCGCTCGGCGTCGGTGTGATGCACGATCAGGCCGAAGCTGGGGCGAGGATTGTGGATCGTGGTGTACTGCAGCATCGCCAGGTCGCCGTCACTGTTGCCGCAGGCCATCAGCGGCCGGCGGCCGATGAACTGGTGGATGCCCGCCGGTTTGCCGGGTCCGTCGTTCACGAACAGGGTGTCGAGTGACTTGACCAGCACCGGGCCGCCGTCGCGCAGTTCGAAGCTGGTGCGGCCGGTGGAGCCCACCACCCGCTCCGGCGGGATGCCATACACCCGCTCCACCCACACCCGCATGAAATCGGCGCCCCCGCCGGACACGATGAAGGTGCGGAAGCCATGGGCTCGGAGCAGCTGCAGCAGCTCCTGCATCGGCGCATAGGTGAGAGCGTCGTAGGGCCGCTCGAAACGGGGGTGGCGGGCTGATCGCAGCCAGACCTCCACTGCCGCCGCAAACGCCTCTGTGGTGAGGCCGGCATGGCTCACGGCGATCACCCGCAGCAGGCCATCGAGATGTCCGCCGGCCAGCAGGACCGCCATGTCGCCGGCCAGGGCCGCCTGCACCATCGGATCGGCGGCCAGGGCCGGCCGGTTCTGCAGCGCCGTTCTCAGTTCGTCGAAGGCGAAGGCAGCCTGGAAGGGCATCGGCTGCTCCGGCCAGAGCGTGCCGTCGTTGTCGAACACCGCCACGCGCTCAGGCTCGGGCACGAACTCCGACGAGCCCTCTGTGCTCACCGCCGCCACAAAGGAGATCAGGGCCTCCTTCACGGCGCCTGGCCGCCAGGAGGGCAACGGATCAGCAGCCGATGCTGCCATCCCCGACACCCGCTCAGGCCTCGGAGGCCAGAGCACGCACCACATCGCCGCGGGTGAGCACCCCCACCGGCCGGCGGGCGTCGTCGAGCACGAACAGCCGCTGGGTGCTGCCCTCATGGAGCTGGCGCGCCGCGGCCGGCAGCGCCAGCTCGGCCGCGCAGCTGTGGGGATGGCGGTTCATCACCTCCCCCACGGTGCTGCCCAGAACCTGATGCACCTCCTTGTCCCAGCTGAGGGGATTGCGCAGGTAGATCACCGCGTCGAGCAGCATCACGTAGGGCCCGGGCTGGAAGCCGCTCTCGCGCACCATCAGGTTCTGCTCGGTGAGCTCCCCCACCAGTGCGCCGCCCTCGTCGACCACCGGCAGGCCGCTGATGTGGTGCTCACTCATCAGCTTCACGGCGTTCTGCAGGGGCGTGTCGGCCGTGACGCTGAGCACCGGGCTGGTCATCACGGCGGAGACGGGCTGTTGCACCACGGCGGCTGGGGGAGCGGGAGGGCTGTGGGGGCATTCTGGGCCTGGGCCGGTGACGCCTTCACAATGGGGGGCCCAGCCGGGGTGTGACGCTGCTGCTGATCAATCCCCTGCTGGCCTCCCCAGACCAGTTGCGGGGCAATGGAGCTGAGCTCTGCGGGTCACAGCGAACTGCTCCCACCCCACCCCAGCCGATGAGCCGTTTCCAGGAGGCGCTGCGCGCCACCAACAACCTGCGCCTGCTGGCGGCCGTGGGCCGCAGTGGCGGCGACCTGGGCAGCATCGCCGACCTCATCGACAACTTTCTCGGCAGTCCGCAGCTGGCTGCCTGCGTGGAACGCTTCAAGGGTCTTCCGGGTGGCGCCGAGATGCTTGAGCAGCGTTATCCACCCCTGCAGCCTGACCTCGACAGCCTGCTCCAGCTGCCGCCAGGCAGCCTCGGCCGCCGCTATGCCGACCTGATCCTCTCCCTGGGCTACGACCCCGAGTTCTTCCGCCCCCGCGATGTCAGCACGGACGACCTCTGGCTCACCCAGCGCATCGCCACCACCCACGACATCCACCACGTGATCGCCGGCTTCAGCACCGAGACCGCCGGTGAAAACGGCGTACTGGCGATCACCGCCGCCCAGATCGGCTTCCCCGGCTATGTGCTGCTCACCAGCGCCGGCCAGCTGGCCTCCTTCCGCTTCCAGCCGGAGCGCTTCCCCCTGCTCAGTGCCGCCCAGGCCCACGGCCACACCATCGCCCGCCAGGCCCAGTGCCTGGCGGCGGTGAAGTGGGAGGAAGGCTGGCAGAAGTCCGTGCGCCAGTGGCGCCAGGAGCTGGGCATCATCGACCCGGCTGACGCCGAGCCCTACGGCCTCGACGGCCAGCTGGGCCCCCTGCCGTGAGCCGCTCCCCAGCCCCACTGCGCCGCCTGGCCGATGGGCTCACCGTGGGTCGGGCCCTGCTCGGCCTGCCCCTGATCCTGGCCCTCAGCGGCGGTGCGGCGGGCCTGGCCTGGTGGCTGCTGCTGCTGGGCGGCCTCAGCGACTGGGCCGATGGTCTGCTGGCCCGGCGCGCCGGCGGCGGCTCGGAATGGGGCGCCCGCCTCGATCCCCTCACCGACAAGATCCTGATCGCCGCCCCCCTGCTCTGGCTGGCCGCCCAGCCAGAGCAGGGGGGCGGCGATCAGGATCTTGTCGGTGAGGGGATCGAGGCGGGCGCCCCATTCCGAGCCGCCGCCGGCGCGCCGGGCCAGCAGACCATCGGCCCAGTCGCTGAGGCCGCCCAGCAGCAGC
>JAWOBH010000250.1:0-5526 GCA_046498125.1 Prochlorococcaceae cyanobacterium
GGAGGGGGAAGGCCCAGGTTGCTCAACGAACCAGTCCATGACAACAGTTCATCCATGACAACAGTTTATCAGGGTTCCTGCTACTGCGGTTCAGTCCAGATCGAGATCTGCGGCGAACCGGAAATCATGGGCTACTGCCACTGCAGATCCTGTCGCGCCTGGTCCGGCAGTCCGGTGCAGACCTCGGCAATGTGGAAACCCGAATCCGTCAGGATCGTGGCGGGTCGTGAACACCTGCGAACGTTCCACAAGACACCCGAGAGCCACAGTCACCGCCAGTTCTGTGGTCGTTGCGGCGGACATCTGATGGTCGCGGCACCGGAATGGGGCTTGATCGACGTAAGCCCTGCAATTCTTCCATCGCTCAGGTTCATCCCGGTTGGCCATGCCAACTACTCTGAATCGATAGTACCGATGAAGGATGGCTTGCCGAAATACCGTGATTTCCCCAAAGAGTTTGGCGGGTCCGGCGAGCTGGTGCCGGACTAGTGGCGCCGGACTAGGGGACCTCTGGACAACGAGCCCTCAAAGAGAGCCTGGAGCCACGATTCGTTCGAACTGGACTATTTGAGGGTGGCTCGGGAGTTGATCACCCTGCAATCACCTTTTTGGAAGCGGGATCGTGCCCAGTTCGGGTGGTGTCTTCCCCAAATGGGGAACACCACTTCCCCAATCACGTTCTGCATAGCAGCTCATGCCGCGCCATGAACAGCTTTGAGAGGACTGCCAGCACATTTACTTTGCAACGGTTCTTGAGCATGCCCCGCAAGCGGGTTTTCTGAAAGCCGAACTGGCGCTGCGGCCTCCGGCCGGCTTCGCAAAGATCACGCGAAATGGATGCTCACCTTTTGAGCGGATGTGGGCTTTGGCTGTTTCGACCAGATCATCCAGTCGACCCTCCGGAGTATCGGGCAGAGCTCGCCGCTTTCCTGGCCGCATGGCAACCCGGAAGCCGATGCCCTTGCCTTCCATTTCGGGGCGCTTCTCGATTCCCTGGTAGCCGTCATCCGCAGAGACCCCCTGCTCCTCACCGTGCAGAAGATCGGCTGCTGGGGGGAGGTCATGCACATTGGCGGCGGTGGTTTCCACCGAATGGATCAGCTCTGAGTCCTTGTCGACCCCGATGTGAACCTTCATCCCGTAGGCGAAGCCTTCCGCGTAGCGGTGATACCACTGGTTGCCCTTCTTGGTCTGGTGCATCTCCGGATCCCGCTTCCCCTTCTTGTTTTTGGTGGAACTGGGCGCAGCGATCAAGGTGGCATCGATGATCGTGCCTTGCTTCATGGCCATGCCGTTGTCCTTGAGGTGGGCTTTCACCGTTTCAAAGATCTGCTCACCGAGGTTGTGCCTCTCCAGCAGGTGGCGGAACGCAAGAATCGTGGTCTCATCAGGGATCCGGTCGGTGATCAGGGCGATGCCGGCAAACCGCCGCATCGTCGCCACCTCAATCAGCGCATCCTCCATCGCCGGATCGCTGAGGTCATACCACTGCTGCAGAAGATGGACCCGCAGCATGGTCTCCAGCGGATAAGGCGGCGGACCGCCCTTACTGCTGGTCTTGGGGTAGTGGGGCTCGATCAGATCGAGTAGCAGCTTCCAAGGCACAACAAGCTCCATCTCGGCCAGAAAGCGCTCCCGCCGGGTTCGCTTTTTAGCGGTGGACTGCTCGTAATCACCAAAACCAAACTGCTTGGCGCCCACGAACCCCGACCACGTCTGCGATCACGAGGCCATTTCGCGCAGGCAGGGTGGGTTTTCCAGGGTCTCCTTAGCAGATGTCGTCCGGTCGTGCTGTGTTCTCTCCATCCGCCGGCCTGTACAGGGCGCCTCCCACTCAGCGCAACGGCACGACGATCCGGTTGCCGTTGGCCGGGTTGGTGAACACGGCGTTGCCCTGGATCAGCACCTCCCGCTCCCAGACGCCGCCGAGGGAATCCCGCAGCACCGAGACGGGGAAGCCTTCGTCCACCACCCGGTAGGGCATGGTCTTGCCGTCCTCCCAGTCGATGCGCACCGTGCCATCAGGCGAGTGGCTGTCACGGCAGCGGATCGGCTGGTCGTTGAATTCGCAGTCCTTCCAGGTTTCCCCCAGGGCTACCGGGGTCATGGCGCTGCTGATCAGGGCCACGGCCACAGCAGCGCGGGCCAGGTGTCTCGGCATGGGAGGAGAGGGAGATGTGTTCAGGGAATCGGCAACTCCACAGAGGCGCCAGCCTGGATGACGTCGACGGCGGCCCGGATCTCGCCGGCGACATGGCGAATCCGGGGCCAGCTGGTGGTGGTCAGCACCAGGATTGCGATGCTTCGGCTCTGCAGGTTCTGCTGGTAGTGGAGGTTGGTGACGGTGGACCAGCCCAGTTCGTAGGCCTGGCCACGACGTGGTCATTCAGTGCATGGGGCAGGGGAACGGGCGTTCCCTGGTCAAGCAGGATCCGCACTCAGGCCACGGCTGCCGCCGTACTGCGGGCGGCATGCTCCAGCACCAAGCGGGTTTGATTCTGCGTCACGTCAGGGAAGAGCTCCACAAATTCAGCCAGGGAGATGCCGTCTTCCAGGTTTTCGAACAGGGCTGCCACCGGGACCCTGGTGCCGCGGAACACCCAGGCACCACTGAGCCGCTGCGGATCACGCTCCACCGCGGTGCAGCCAGCCCACCCGAGTTCGCTCTGCGTGCTCATGGCCCCTTCGTGGCCGGACCGCTTCACGGTAGGCAGATCGATGGCTTCAAGCTGCCTGGGCCCCCGTCGTTCATGCTGCGGCTTGGTGCTGCACCAGGAACGCCTCGATCCAGTCGTGGTGACGCCGCTGGGTGATGCGATCGGCGCTGGTGGTGGCTTCCGGCGGGATCTGGAAGCGGCGGCGGAAGCCGGCTGTGCATCCTCGATCAGGCGCAGCCTCTCGGTGTTTCCGGAACGCTCAGCGCTCTGGGGCCGCCATAAGAAATTCGGGCATCAACTGGCGGCGTTGCTGCGCTGATGGGTTGCTGACGGCGCCGCAGGCGTTCAGGCGTCGATCTGGAGATTGGCCATCATCCCCAGGTCCTCGTGGTCAAGGATGTGGCAGTGATAGACGGTGCGGCCAGGGAAATCGGTGAAGCGGGTGCGGATCCGCACCGTTTCTCCGGCGCGCACCAGCACCACGTCCTTCCAGGCCCTGACGGGCTCGGGAGTGCCAGCGCGGCTGATCACCTGGAAGGGGTTGATGTGCACGTGGAAGGGGTGATCCATCACGCCGGTGTTCACCACCTCCCAGTCCTCGGTGTCGCCGAGGCGGACACGGGTGTCGGTGCGCTGATGGTTGTAGGGGCGGCCGTTGATCAGAAACACCATGCCCTGGCCGGGTGCCATAGCGTGGTTGAGCTCGAAGCGGCGCGTGCGCACCGGTTCCGGCAACGGTTGCACCGGCAGCAGCCGCTGGGGCAGCGGCAGGGGGTCGACGGATCCTGCGTAGCTGAGGGTGGCGATCGTGTCCTGGGTCTGCCGGTCACGGCCAGACCCCGGGCCCAGCCCTGCTCCGGCACCACGCCCCATGCCCATGCCACCGCGCGGGCCCATGCCCATCCCCATGCCCGGTCGAGCCCCCATCCCGCCCATCATTCCGCCGCGAACCCGGACGTAGGGGAGGTTGAGCAGCCGGTAGCGGCCACCGCTGCGGTTGGCCTGCACCAGTACCTCGGCCCGCTCGCCGGGGGCCAGCAGCAGCTCCTCCAGTTCCACCGGCGCCTCGAGGGCGCCGCCATCGGTGGCGATCAGATGGAAGGGATGGTCCTCCAGGGCCAGCCGCCAGAAACGGGCGTTGGAGCCGTTCACGATCCGCAGCCGCAGCAGGCCGCCGGCGGGCACCGACAGCTCCGGGTCCACTTGGCCGTTGACGGTGAGCACCGGCCCTTCCCGGCCCAGCATCCTCCCCATGCCCATTGACCCCATCCCCATGCCCCTGCCGGCGGCGCCGCCGGCGGCAGGGAGATCCTTGAGAAACAGCACCTGCTCCTGGGCGGCCTGCACCTCGGGGATGCGGTCGAGCTCGCCGCGCACGATCAGCACCCCGCCCAGCCCACCGAACACCTGATCGGCCACCGTGCCGTGGCGGTGCGGGTGGTAATAGAAGGTGCCGGCGGGATGGTCGGCGGGCAGGGCGAAGTCGTAGGTCTGGCTCGCCCCTGGGGCGACGCTCAGGAAGACGTTGTCGGCCGTGCCGCCCGGGGGGATGTGGAGGCCGTGGTAGTGGAGGTTGGTGGGTTGATCGAGCCGGTTGTGCAGGCGGATGCGCACGGCATCACCGGGGTTCACCTCCAGCAGCGGCCCTGGCAGCAGCCCGTTGTAGGTGAGTGCTCGCGCGGGACCGCCTGGGATGGCCACCGCCGTGTCCTGGGCCACCAGATCCAGCTCCAGGCGTCCGCCGCTGGAGCGCCAGGCGCCCTCGGCGGCCACCTGGCTGCTGCTGCCGAAGGTGTTCTGCCGGTGAGAACGGCTCCACAGCCCTGCCCCGACCGCAGAGGCGGCGGCGGCGCCCGCCAGAGTGAGGAACGATCGCCGGCTGGACCTGACCGTCTTCATGGGCTCAGACCTCGATCCGCTGGAAGGGGCGGTAGTCCCCGTCGCCTGTGAAGGAGAAGACCGTGTAGGGCTCAGACCCCAGGGACGATTCCATGCCGGGGGAGCCCAGCGGCATGCCGGGAACCGCGAGTCCCGCCACCGCCGGACGCTGCTGCAGCAGACGTTGGATCGCCGAGGCCGGCACATGCCCCTCGATCACGTAGCCCGCAACGGTGGCGGTGTGGCAGGAGGCCAGCTCGCCGGGCACACCCTCGTTGCGTTTGATCGCCGCCAGATCCTCCACGACGTGATCGCGAACGGTGAAGCCAGCTGCTCGGATGTGGTCCAGCCAGCCCTTGCAGCAGCCGCAGCTGGCCGAGCGATAGGCGTCCACCGGCAGATCTGTGGCAGGAGGATCAGGTTGCGCCGCTCTGCCCATCCACGACCAGTTGGCCATTGCTTGCGCGGTCGATGACGACTGGGCGATCCGGATGCCGATCGCAGCTGTGCCGATGACGGCCAGGGCCGAGGCGATCCAAACGGCTGGCAGGCGTCTCATGCTCAGATCCGGGCAGACCCGGGACGATCCAGGTCGTGATGAATCAACCGTAGAGGCTCCAGCAGGAGGAGAGTCAAGCCGGATACTTGGGCTGCGTCGCCGCCGCCGGGAGCGGGAGCGGCCTCAGCGCCTGCCCTCGATCGGCAGGCGTCTGGTGCCGCTGAACAGCAACCCGATGCCCGAGGGGATGGCGATCAGGGTGAGGAGTCCCAGGATTCCTGAGTAATAGGGCTGCTGATTAATCGGGCCGAAACGGCCGGTGTGGAGCTTCACCAGCCAGAAGGCGTCGATCCCCTGCTCCAGCAGCAGGGTGTAGAGCGAACCCGTGGCGGCGGTGAGCAACAGCGGCGCCGCGCAGATCGGCACCACCCAGCGGTGCAGCCTGCGAAATCGAGACCTGGGGAGAATTGCCATGGCGCTCAGTGATGACGG
>JAWOBH010000240.1:0-9406 GCA_046498125.1 Prochlorococcaceae cyanobacterium
GAGATCGCCGAGCTGGAATCGCGCCGGGCGGCGATCAGCAGGGAGATCGCCAGCAGCTACGCCGGTCAGGCCGATGCCGTGGCCCGGCGACTGAAGGGCTTTCAGGATTACCTGGTGGGGGCCCTGCAGGATCTGGCGGTGGCGGCCGAGCAGATCGACCTGGTGCCCCAGCCGCTGCTGGTGCAACCCTCGCCGATCGATGCCGCGGCCCGCGAGCAGGCGGCCGCCCTGGAGGCCAAGCCGGCCGTCACCGCAGCGGGCGGTCCGTTCGGCGGCGACGCCGAGCTGATCCGCAGCCGGCTGGCGGCCTTCCAGGGCCAGCCCGACTTCTACGCCGAGCCCTGGAGCCTGCGCCGCACCCTGGAGGCACCCGGGGCCGCCGCTCTGGAGAGCTGGTTTCTCGAGCAGGGCGGCCGCGGCGCCCAGCCCAGCGGCGGCAGCCGCAGCCGCAACGGCCTGCTCACAGCGGCCGTGATCGCCATCCTCGGGGAGCTCTACGGCGACCGCTTCCAGACCCTGCTGCTGGCCAGCCAGCCGGAGCGCCTGGGGGAATGGCGGCGCAGCCTGCAGGACTGCCTGGGCCTGGGCCGCGAGGACTTCGGCCCCAGCAGTGGCATCGTGCTGTTCGAGCGGGCCGAGGCCCTGATCGAGCGGGCCGACCGACTGGAGGAGCGCGGGGAACTTCCCTTCATCGTGATCGATGCCGCCGAGCCCGGCGTGGAGATTCCGATCCTGCAGTTCCCGCTCTGGCTGGCCTTCGCGCCCGCCCCCGACGAACTGATGCGCGAGGAGGAGTACTACTGATGACCCCAGTCGCCCTGCCCCTGCTGCTGCTCTGCGGCTATCTGCTCGGCTCGATCCCGGCGGGCTACCTGGCCGGCCGCTGGCTGAAGGGCATCGATATCCGTCAGCAGGGCTCGGGCTCCACCGGCGCCACCAACGTGCTGCGGGTGGTGGGCAAGGGACCGGCCCTGGCGGTGTTCCTGGTGGACGTGCTCAAGGGCACGGTGGCGGTGGTGCTGGCCAAGATGCTGCTGGCGGGCGGCACGGCGAGCTGGAGCACCGACAGCTGGGTGGTGGCGACGGGCCTGGCGGCCCTGGCCGGCCACATCTGGCCCCTGTGGCTGGGCTGGCGCGGCGGCAAGGCGGTGGCGACGGCCCTGGGCATGCTGCTGGGTCTGGCCTGGCCGGTGGGTCTGGCCTGCTTCGGGGTGTTTCTCACGGTGCTCAGCCTCAGCCGCATCGTCTCCCTCTCCAGCGTGGTGGCCGCCGTGGCCCTGCCGGCGCTGATGCTGCTTTGGTTCGGGGATCAGGGTCTGGGCCTGCGCTGGCCCTACCTGGTGCTGGCGCTGCTCACCAGCGTGCTGGTGATCTGGCGCCACCGCAGCAACCTCAGCCGGCTGCTGGAGGGGAGCGAGCCGCGCCTGGGGGAGGCCCGCCCGCCCCAGTAGCTCCCAGGTCATCAGGCCGGCGGCTGATCAGGCCAGCTGGCGGCTGCGCTCCGCGGCGGCCAGCACCGCCTCGATCAGGGCCGAGCGCAGGCCTCCCCGCTCCAGGGCGCGCAGGCCGGCGACGGTGGTGCCGGCGGGGGAACTCACCATGTCCTTGAGTTCGGCGGGATGCAACCGCTGCTGCTCCAGCAGGGCGGCGGTGCCGGCCAGGGTGCGCTGGGCGAGGGTGCCGGCCAGGGCCCGCGGCAGACCGGCGGCCACGGCTCCATCGGCCAGGGCCTCCGCCACCAGGGCCACGAAGGCCGGCCCCGAGGAGGTGAGGGCCAGAAAGGCATCCAGCTGAACTTCCGGCAGCTCCAGCACCTCCCCCACCTGACCGAACAGCTGCCGCACCCAGCGGCGCTGGTCCGCGTCCACACCCGCTCCCCAGGCCAGGCCGGTGAGCCCCTGGCGCACCAGGGCCGGGGTGTTGGGCACGGCACGCACGCAGCGCCAGGCCGGGAACAGCCGCTCGAGCCGTTCCACGGTCACCCCGGCCAGCACCGAGATCAGCAGGCCGGAGGCCTGCGAGGGAACCGTCGCCGCCACGGCCTCCAGCTGCTGGGGCTTCACCGCCAGCAGCACCACCGGCGCCGCCCAGGCGGCATCTGGATCGGTGCTCACGGCCAGCTGCAGGCTCTCACTGAGCCGCTCCGCTGAGGCTCGGGTGGCCACCACCGCGCGCACGGCCTGGGAGGAGATCAGACCGGCCTCCAGCAGGGGCCGGATCAGGGCCTGGGCCATGCGCCCGAGGCCCACCACACCGAAGCCTGACAGTGGTTCCAGGGCCGGCCCATCGGCCACGGTCACAGTCTGCGGCGGGGCTGGCGGCCGGTTCAGAGGGAGCTGCCCTGGCGGCCCCAGGCTGGACTGGGGGCGGCATCCTGCTCGTGGGCCGGGTCACGGCTGAGCACGCTGGGGGAGGCGCTGTCCTCACCGCCGGCGGTGGTGACGGTGACGCAGCTCGGAGCGAACAGGAAGATGCTCTCCCCCACCCGCTCCTGATGGCCGTCAATGGCAAAGGTGCCGCCGGCCACGAAATCCACGGCCCGCTGGGCCTGGTCCGGCTCCATCATGGTGAGGTTGAGGATCACCGTCTTGCGCTCGCGCAGCGCCTGGATCGCCCGCGGCATCTCATCGAAACTGCGGGGCTCCATCACCGTGACCTCAGCGGCCGCCGTGGCGATCCCCGGCATGCCGATCACATTGGTGCCGGCGAAGGGATCGTCAGCGCTGAAGTCGCTGCTCAGGGCCAGGGCGCTGGAGCGGCTCACGCCGGTCGGCGCCGGCTCACCCATCTCACCGCCGTCGTAATCGAGCTCATCGTCGTAGTCGCCATCGGGGTAGTCGTCTCCTGAGACGACGGCACGCAGGCGGGAGAACAACGACACGGAGCGAACCTCGGCGGTGGCTTTCGACCTGAATAGCGTCTCACGGCCGGGATCGCAAGCCAGACAAGCGATTCGAGGCCCTGGAACCCAGCTCAGGGAGACGGCCGGCGGGAGCCGAACAGGGCCGTGCCGATCCGCACCCAGGTGCTGCCTGCCGCTGCCGCCTCACGCCAGTCGCCGCTCATGCCCATCGACAGTTGCGCCAGCCCCAGCTCCGCGGCCAGCTCGGCGCACTCCTGAAACAGGGCCAACCGCTGGGCTGGCTCCAGCCCCAGCGGCGCGATCGTCATCAGGCCCCGGGCGCGCAGGGGGTCGAGCGCCGCCAGCTCGGGCCAGCAGGCCCTCAGCTCCTCAGGCGCAAACCCGGTCTTGGTCGGATCGGGACGCAGCTTGACCTGGAACAGCACCGCCGGGCTGAGGCCCTCCTCGGCGGCAATGCGGGCCAGGCGCCTCGCCAGACTGAGGCTGTCCACGGAATGAATGGTGCCGAAATGGCGCAGCACCCCCCGGGCCTTGTTGGCCTGGAGGCGGCCGATGAAATGCCAGTCCAGGGGCTCGAGGTCAGCCAGTTCGGCCTGCTTGGCGGCGGCCTCCTGGAGGCGACTCTCGCCGAAGCTGCGCTGGCCGGCGGCCACCGCCTCCCGCACCAGGGCAGCCGGCTGCCCCTTGCTCACCGCCAGCAGAGCCGTGCCGGCGGGCAGGCTCCGGCGCAGGACCGCCAGCCTTTCTGCCAGCCCCGCCGGCCTCTCCGCCGGGGGATCAGGGGGCCGGTCTGAGGGCAGATCAGATGAAGGTCTGGTCAAACAGTTGGCGCCATTGGGAGTGGACGGCGGGACCCTCCCGGCGGGAGCGGGCCAGGTTCTGCTCGGCGAGGTGGCGCGCGTCCATCAGGGGCACCACCTCGAACGTGGCGCCCCGGGGTTGCAGGGTCACCAGAAAGAAAATGCGCTGGGCGTAGAGGGTGGCGTAGAGATCACGCCCATCGGCCACCGGCGCCACCCGGTAGAGCATCCCGAAGGTGGGGTGGTTGAGGTAGCGCTCGGAGGTCACTCAGCCATCAACACTCGGGGTATTTAAGTTCACCGCGTACCTCCGACGCTCCAGCGCAGCCCCAGCAGGCCGATCAGTCCCACCAGGGCGATCAGATTCAGCCAGGGGCGCGGCGGTGCCAGCCGGTGCAACTGGTCGGGTGGCAGCCAGACGCCACCACGGGCCAGCAGGGCCTCGGCCCCCTGCTCGGAGCGCAGCAGCAGATTGGCGAGCAAGCGTTCCCCGACCGCCAGCACCAGCCCCAGGGACGGCCGCCAGCCCAGCCGGCGCAGGTTCACGGCCCGGGTGGCCAGCGAGCGCAGCAGATTCTGGAGCTCCTCCTGCACCAAGGGGAGGAAGCGCAAGGCCAACAGCAGGGTGAAGCCGAGGCGCTGCATCGGCCAGCCCAGGCGGGCCAGGGGTGCCAGCAGCCAGCTGAGGGCCCACACCAGCTCCTCCGGGCGGGTGGTGAGCAGCATCAGGTTGGCGCTGTGCACCAGGGTGAACAGCAGGGTGGCGCCATTGAGGGCCAACCGGGCCGAACGGCGGGTCACCACCAGCGGACCCAGGTCGAGCGGACCGAGCTGGAGGGGCCCCCAGCGCAGCAGTTCCCAGGCCCGGCCACTGCGCTCGGCCGGTGGCTCGAGGGGCGAGCCCGGCTGCAGCCGCACCTCCGCCGGGGGCCGCTGCAGCGGCGCCGGTGCCACCCCCCCGGCCGGCAGGAACAGGGCCAGCCCGCCCACCAGCAGCGACAGGGCCAGCAGCAGCGGCAGGCTGCGCCGCCACAGCCGCCAGGGCAGACCGCTGCAGGCGGTGATCAGCAGCAGCAGGCCCACCAGAGCCAGGCGCCAGATCGGCCCGGCCAGGATGGGAGTCACCAGAAAGGCCACGGTCCAGGCCAGCTTCAGGCGCGCGTCCAGACGCCGCAGCCAGCTGCCGTTGCGCCGGGCGGCCGGGGACGTGGGCTCTTCGGCCACGTACTGGCCGATCGGCAGCTGGCGCAGGAAATCCAATCAGCGCTTCACCCTGGCCAGATCCCGATCGGCATCACGCTGCTGCTTGCCCCGCCAGAACAGGCGGATCGGCGTGCCCTCGAAGCCCAGTCCTTCGCGGATCTGGCGCTCGATGTAGCGGCGGTAGGTGTCGCCGAACAGCTTGGGGTCGTTCACGAACAGGGTGAAGCTGGGCGGCCGGGTGGCCACCTGGGTGCCGTAGTAGAGCCTGCCGGCGCGGCCGCCGCGGCTGGTGGGGGGCGTGCGCCAGCTCAGGGCTTCGGTGAGCACCTCATTCACCACCGAGGTGCTCACCCGCCGGCGGTGCTGCTCCACCGCCAGCAGGGCCAGGGCGAAGACGCTCTGCACCCGCTGGCCGGTGAGGGCGGAGGTGAACAGCATCGCTGCCCAGTCGAGGAAATAGAGCTTGGCGCGGAGCTCCTTCTCCATCGCCGCCATGGTGTGGCTGTCCTTCTCGATGGCGTCCCACTTGTTCACCACCACCACGCAGGCGCGGCCGTCTTCTTCGATGCGACCGGCCAGACGCTGGTCCTGCTCGGTGACACCATCGAGGGCATCGATCACCAGCACGCACACGTCCGAGCGCTCAATCGCCTTGAAGCTGCGGTTGATGCCGAAGAACTCCGGCCCGTAGTTCACCGAACGCTTGCGGCGGATGCCGGCGGTGTCGAGAATCTTCCAGGTGTGGTTCTCCCGCTCCACCGTGGTGTCGATCGTGTCGCGGGTGGTGCCGCGGATCGGGCTCACGATTGCCCGCTGCTCGCCGCAGATGGCGTTGAGCAGGCTGGATTTGCCCACGTTGGGCCTGCCGATGATCGCCATCTGGATCGGCTCCTCGCCGTCGTCCTCCTCGGCAGGCGGCAGGAAGGCCACCACCTTGTCGAGCAGGTCGCCGGTGCCGGCGCCATGGATCGCCGACACCGGATGGGGTTCACCCAGCCCCAGCCCCCAGAACTCCGCCGCCAGGGCCAGGCCCTTCTCGGGCGACTCACATTTGTTGACCGCCAACAGCACCGGCACGTTGTGGCCCCGCAGCCAGGTGGCGATCGCCTCGTCGGCGGCGGTGCAGCCCTGCTGGCCGTCCACGATCACCAGGGCCACCGCGGCTTCGGCCAGGGCCAGATCGGCCTGCTCACGGATCTCCGGCAGGAATTCGCTGTCGTCGTCGAACACCAGTCCGCCGGTGTCCACCACGCGGAAGGTGCGGTCGCCCCAGAAACCCTCCTGGTAGGTGCGGTCGCGGGTCATGCCCGGCTGGTCATGCACGATCGCCTCACGGCTGCGGCACAGCCGATTCACCAGGGTGGATTTGCCCACGTTGGGGCGGCCAATGATGGCGACGACCGGCAAGGCCAAGGAGGTATCCCAACGTCTGTCCTGGCTTGACCCTACAGAGCGGGACTCAGGAGATCGGCAGATCGCCGGGATGACCGCGCACCGGATCGGCCGGCTCGCCCAGCAGCTCCGGCAGCGGTCCGGTGGCGGGCAGCGGCTCGCCCCGCTCGACCAGGTGGGCCAGCAGCCAGTTCACGGCGGTGGCCCGACGGGTGCGGCGGGGAAACAACTCGCCGATGCGGTAGCCGCCGAAGCCCAGCTGCTGCTTGAGCAGCTGCTTGTGCTGCTTCGGGATCGAGCGGGTGAGGGCCACGCTGGGCGGCCGCTCGGCGATGAACTGGGGTTCGACCGGAAACGACTCCCGCCAGGGGGCGCCCGTGGCCGGGCCCGCGCACCAGGTGCCGGAGCCGTCCGGTTCATAGCCCAGGCGCAGCCAGATCAGCTCACACACGAAGCGATCACTGGTGCGGTCGGCCAGCACCGCCTCCAGCAGGGCGCGGCTGAGGGGGAAGGGGGCGGGCACGGACACGGGCTGGGAGACGACGGGGGAGACGACAGGGAGGCCGGGGCCTGAATGAAGATGGATCCAGCATGATCGTCACCAGCGCCCCGTCTCTGCTCACCCCGCGCCTGCCCGCAGGGGCGGGCGCCCTGGCCGGGCCGCTCACCCTGCCGGGCCGGGGCTGCCCGCGCCACCTCCACAGCCGCGTCCTGCAGTCGCCCCTGGCAGGGGTGAGTGATCGCATCTTCCGCGGCCTGGTGCGGCGCTGGAGCGCCGAGGCCCTGCTGTTCACCGAGATGGTGAACGCCACCAGTCTGGAGCTGGGCCACGGCCTCCAGAAGGTGGAAGAGCTGCAGCTGGAGCAGGGACCCACCGGCGTGCAGCTGTTCGATCACCGCCCGCCGGCCATGGCCGACGCGGCCCGCCGCGCCGAGGCGGCCGGCGCCTTCCTGATCGACATCAACATGGGCTGCCCTGTCAAGAAGATCGCCCGCAAGGGCGGCGGCAGCGGTCTGATCCGCAACCCCGAGCTGGCGGCCCGCATCGTCGAGACGGTGGCGGCCGCGGTGTCCATCCCGGTGACGGTGAAAACCCGCCTGGGCTGGTGCGGTGGCGATGGCGCCCCAGGTCCCGACGCCAACCCTGACGGCAATGATCTGAGCGCCACGGCCGTGCGCTGGTGCCGCCAGCTGGAGAGCGCCGGAGCCCAGCTGCTCACCCTCCACGGCCGCACCCGCGCCCAGGGCTTCAGGGGCCAGGCCGACTGGGGTGCCATCGCGGCGGTGAAGCAGGCCCTGGCGATTCCGGTGATCGCCAACGGCGACATCCACAGCCCCGCCGACGCCCGGCGCTGCCTGGAGGTGACGGGCGCCGACGGCGTGATGGTGGGCCGCGGAACCATGGGCGCCCCCTGGCTGGTGGGCCAGATCGACGCCGCCCTCAGGGGCCGGCCGGTGCCGCCCACCCCCACACCGGCCGAGCGCCTGGCTCTGGCCGCCGAGCAGCTCCAGGCCCTGGTGGCCGCCAAAGGCGATCACGGCCTGCTGATCGCCCGCAAGCACATGGGCTGGACCTGCATCGGCTTCCCCGGTGCGCCCCAGCTGCGCCATGCCCTGATGCGCGCCCCCAGCCCAGGCGAAGCGTTGGGATTGCTTGAGCAGGCGCAGACGCGGCTGGCAGCGGCTCAGGGCAGCACCGGGGGCCAGCCCTGGCGGATCAGCAGCATCGAGAAGTAGGGCCGCTCTTCGGCCGGCACCGCGCCAGCCCGGCTCACCAGCTGGTCAGGCCAGCCCACCCGCTGGGCGAACAGGGCATTGTCGAGCAGGCCCCGCCGCTCCAGCAGCGGCCGCACCCAGCGCCAGCGCTGGCCCAGCTTGAGCAGGGCCAGCACCATGGCTGCGCCGGCGGCGTGGTCCAGCAGGCTCTCCAGCTCCGCGGCGGCATCGGGGGTGGGGCGGATCAGCAGGGCCTCGCTCTGCAGCGCCAGGGCCCAGGGGATGCCGGCGCTGGAGGCCGCCGCCGCCGCCGCGCACACCGCGGGCACGCCGGGGATCACCCGCAGCCCGCAGCGCGGATGGCGCCGGCGCAGGGCCAGCAGCACATAACTGCTGCTGGCGAACAGCGATCCATCTCCCTCGCAGAGCAGCACCACCGCCTGCCCGGCGGCCACCTCAGCCGCCAGCGCATCGGCGGCGGCATGCCAGGCGGCGATGCGGGGGGCCGCCTCGGGCACCATCGGAAACAGCAGCGGCAGCCGCCGCTGGCCCGGCTCCAGCCAGGGAGCGGCAATCGCCGCGGCCATCCCCGCGCCGCCCTCCCTGGCCACGGGATAGGCCACCACCGCCGCCGCCCGGATTGCCCGCAGGGCCGCCACGCTCACCAGCTCCGGATCTCCCGGACCCACCCCCACCAGGGTGAGACCGGGCGGGACACTGCCTACGCTGATCGCAAGCGGCGCGGGGCCAGCCATGAGTGTGCTCACCATCTACCGGCACCCTGCCAGCCCGCCAGGCGGCCAGTGGACCCCGGGCGATCCGGAGCTGATGAGCAGCGTCGGCGAGGAGATCCAGCGCCAGCTGGCGGCCCGCGGGATCCGCTTCCAGCGCTGGCCTGTCCGCGCCGCCCTGCCCCCCGGCGCTGAGCCGGAGCAGATCCTCAGCGCCTACAGCGAGGAGATCGCCCGGGTGCAGGAGGACGGCGACTACCCCACGGTGGATGCGATCCGCCTCGGCCCAGACCATCCCGATCGCCGGGCCCTGCGCCAGAAGTTCCTGGCCGAGCACACCCACAGCGAAGACGAGGTGCGCTTCTTCGTGGAAGGACGCGGCCTGTTCTGCCTGCACATCGGTGACGAGGTGCTGCAGCTGATCTGCGAAGCCGGCGACTGGATCGCCGTGCCCGCCGGCACCCGCCACTGGTTCGACATGGGACCTCGGCCCCAGTTCTGCGCCCTGCGCTTCTTCCACAATCCCGACGGCTGGGTGGCGTCCTTCAGCGGCGATCCGATCGCCGCCAGCTACCCGCTGCTCGACGAGCTGCTCAACACCCTCACGGCGGCCTGAGACGCACCGGCAACCGGCCTGCGTCTCAGCGCTCAGCTGTGCATCCGGGGCTCGGGGTGCAGGTTGACCAGCAGCGAGGCCTCCA